>CANCCJ010000008.1 GCA_947374535.1 Comamonadaceae bacterium
TCACACACAGCCTTCATCATGACCCAGTGCCAAGTCGGTGTCGTCATGGGTTCCAATTCCGATTGGGACACCATGCAACATGCAGCCCAGATTCTCCAAGAATTTGGCATCACTTTTGAAACCCGCGTGGTTTCAGCCCACCGCATGCCTGACGACATGTTTGCCTACGCCGAGGCCGCGCAAGGTCGCGGCTTGCGCGCCATCATCGCAGGTGCAGGCGGTGCGGCGCATTTGCCCGGCATGTTGGCCGCCAAAACCATCGTGCCTGTGTTGGGCGTGCCCGTCGCGAGCAAGCATCTGCAAGGCGTGGACTCTTTACACAGCATTGTGCAAATGCCTAAAGGTATTCCCGTGGCCACTTTCGCCATTGGCAATGCCGGCGCGGCGAACGCGGCTTTGTTTGCGGTGGCCTTGTTGGCGTCTACTGACGGGACCTTGGCCGAGAAGCTGAAGGCCTTCCGCGCGGCGCAGACCGAAGTGGCGCGCAACATGGCTTTGCCCTCACACGTATGAACGTCACTTTGAAGCCCTTGTTGCCCGGTTCGACCTTGGGCGTGTTGGGCGGTGGTCAGCTGGGCCGCATGTGGGCACATGCCGCGCAACGCATGGGTTACAACACAGCGGTGCTCGACCCCGATGCACAAAGCCCCGCAGGTTTGGTAAGCCACCACCACATCCATACCGATTACTTAGACACCGCAGGGTTGAAGCAACTCGCCGCCGTGTGCCAAGCGGTGACCACCGAATTTGAAAACGTACCCGCCGATGCGTTGGCGCAATTGGCCGCTACGCTGCCCGTGTCGCCCGCCGCGTCGTCTGTGGCTGTGGCGCAAGACCGTGCGCGTGAGAAAGCCCACTTTGTGAAGTGCGGTGTGCCCGTGGCCCCGCATGCGGTGATTGACACGGTGGAGCACCTCGCCGCCTTGGCCGACAACCTGCTGCCTGGCATTTTGAAAACCTCCCGCATGGGCTACGACGGCAAAGGCCAGTTGCGCGTGACTACGCGTGACGAACTGAGCGCCGGCTGGTCCAAGCTGGGCCAAGTGCCTTGTGTGCTGGAAAAAATGCTGCCTTTGGCCAGCGAATGCTCGGTCATCGTGGCGCGTGGCCGCGATGGCGCAATGGTCAATTTGCCAGTGCAACTTAACTTGCACCGCGATGGCATCTTGGCGGTGACCGAGGTGTTTGCGGGCAACGTGCCTGGAGCACTGGCGAACCAAGCCATCACCGCCGCGAAAGCCGTGGCGCAAGAGTTGAACTACGTGGGCGTGTTGTGCGTGGAATTTTTTGTATTGGCTGATGGCGGGGATGTTGAAAGCAAGCTGGTGGTGAACGAAATCGCGCCCCGCCCCCACAACAGCGGCCACTACAGCCAAGACGCGTGCGATGTCTCACAGTTTGAGTTGCAAGTGCGGACCATGGCCGACTTGCCTTTGACGCAACCGCGCTTACACAGCCCCGCTTTCATGCTGAATTTGCTGGGCGATTTATGGTTTAAACAATCGGGGTCAGATCAATCGGGGTCAGAATCCAATTCTTTGAAGGCCCATCCTTTGCAAGTCGAGCCCGCATGGCACCAAGTGCTGGCATTACCCGGCACGCACTTGCACTTGTACGGCAAGCGTGAAGCGCGCGTAGGTCGCAAGATGGGTCACCTCAACATCACCGCCGCCACGCCAGAGGCCGCGCGTGCTGTGGCTTTGCAAGCGGCTGCTATTTTGGGCATTGCGCCGTTTTAAGCATCCATGATTCTTGACGGTCAATCCCCCCAAGCCATCGCTTTAGCTGCACAAGCTTTGCAGCGTGGCGACTTGTTGGGGCTGCCCACCGAGACGGTCTACGGTTTGGCCGCGGATGCTGGCAACGACGCCGCCGTGGCCAAAATTTTTGAAGCCAAAGGCCGCCCTGCCAACCACCCGCTCATCGTGCATGTGGCCAACGCGCAAGGCGTGCACCGCTTTGCCAGCCATGTCCCTGACTTTGCTCAAAAACTCATGGCTGCTTTTTGGCCCGGACCTTTGACGCTCATCTTGCCGCGCCGCTCAGAAGTGGCTGCTGTGGCCGCCGGTGGGCAAAACTCGGTGGGCCTGCGTTGCCCCTCACACCCAGTGGCTCATGCCGTGTTGCAAAGCGCTGAAGCCTTAGGCGTGTTTGGCGTGGCCGCTCCCAGCGCCAATTTGTTTGGCCGCGTTAGCCCCACCACGGCGGCGCATGTGGCGGGTGAGTTTGGCGAGACGTTGCTCATCATCGATGGCGGTGCGTGCGATGTGGGCATCGAGTCCACCATCGTCGACTGCACCCGCGCCGCGCCCGTGTTGCTGCGCCCTGGTGTGTTGACCCCTCAGCAGCTCAGCGCGGCGTGCGGCGTGACGGTCATCACCCCCAATGCCCCAGACGCCGACGCGCCTCGGGCCTCGGGCACGCTGGAATCGCACTACGCGCCGAATGCCAAGGTGCAGCTGATGACTTCGGTTGAGTTGCAACACGCCATTGATGCCTATTCAAGTGCCAGCGCGCAAGCCAGTGCCGACGGCACTGACACCGTCGCCGTGTGGTCACGCAGCCCCGTGCAAGTGCCAGCCGCCAGCGTTGCTCAGGTCAAATGGCAGCCCATGCCGCGAGTTGCGCAAGACTGCGCTTACCAACTTTTCGCCCAGTTGCGCGACTTCGATGCCCAAGGCGTCGCACGCATCTGGGTCGAAACCCCACCCGCCACCCCTGAATGGGACGGCGTGCGCGACCGCTTGACGCGGGCAGCCACACCAACTCGTTAAACTAGCGAGCTACTCAAAGAGAGCCTGTGATGAACCCAATATTTAGCCGAACTTTTAAAGCCCTTTGCGCCGTTGCCGTGGTGGCATTGCTGTCCGCATGTGGGGCGAGTAGCACGGTGAGTCCTTTTGCGCCAACGCGCGTGATTGGGTTGGGGGATGGCTATAACGATGTGGGTTCCGTTGGAGGCCCGTTCACAGTTAGAGGCACGAATGAGGTGGCCACGGTTGTTGAACAACTGGCGGCTTATTTTGGCGTGGGGTCTGCGGGAACATTCACATCAGGAACGGCTGCTCTTCCATCGACTGGCATTTTTAGCTATGCAGTAGCTGGCTCGACCATCAGTGGCGGTTCAGGCACTCACTCACTTGAAGAGCAAATTAGCATGGCCATCGCAGGTGTGGGTGGTAGTTTTTCAGACACAGACTTGATCGTTGTCACTGCAGGAACGTGGGACATCGTGAACAGAACAGATGCAAGTCAGGTGACACGAGATGCCTATGTGTCACTGATTGAATCGTTGGTTGCCCACAACGCAAAACATGTGCTGGTCATGCAGCCGTTAGAAGTTGCGACAACACCCTTTGGATACGCGTCCGGAAGTTACTCAGCAACGGCGGCTGGTGATTTCACCAATTATGCAAAGGCCGTTTTGCAACACTATGTCTCGACTCAGGGGCTCACGTTCAACCCTATTATTTTCGGAGCAGCAGGCTTGTCTTCGGACTTTAATATTTACACCTCAGTCAGTCCTGCCACGGTTGGCATATTTTCTGCTGTTAGCGGCAATAGCGTTGTTTATCCTTCATTTACAGCCACAAATGGGACGAGTGTTCCGTATTGCATAAATTCGGCACAAACCCCAGCCTACACAGCCACAGCAACCAGCTTATCGATTATCAGTAACAGCACCGCTTTTAGTGGTTGTTCCACAATTAACGGTGACACCACAAACACGACGAACTACGACACCACGTTGTTCGCAGATGGCCTCAACCTGACGCCAGCTGGTAACCGTTGGGTCGCTGGTTATTTGTACAACGCCACAGCCCAAGGCTGGCGTTAACGCTGTGTAGATGCCTTGCGCCCAAAGCGCAAGCGCATCACCAAAATACTCGCGGCCAAGATCAAGGTGATCACGTTGGCAATCACCACGGGCCAGGCTTCGATCAGCAAGCCGTAGGCCAACCACAGCGCAATGCCGAAGGTGAATGCGCTGTACATCCCTAACGAAATGCCGCTCACATGGCGGGTCTTGAAGGTCAGCCACGCTTGCGGCACAAAGCTCGCGGTGGTCAAAGAAGCGGCGGCATAGCCGACCCATTCGGTGTGGTTCATTCCAGACTTTCAAAGTTAGGGCTGCTTAGCGGCCCAGTCAATCATCGCGTCCAGTGCAGGGCGTGCGGCGTTGGCATTAGCGTGGTGCAAGATGGCCACCACGATCAAGCGCTTGCCGCTGCCCGTGTCTACAAATCCAGCCACACCCGCCACATCGCGCAAGCTGCCAGTTTTTAAGTGGGCGCTGGCCTGTGCTTTGCTGCGTTTCATCGTGCCGTCTAGGCCGGTGACGGGCAGCGAACTCATCAATTCAGACATGGTGGGCGAGGTCCACGCCACTTGCAGCAAACGCGCCAAGGCTTGTGCGCTGATGCGCTCGTCGCGGCTCAGGCCCGAGCCGTTGTCAAACGTGGGCATGTCGCCGCCCACGCGCTCGCGCCACCAGCGTTGCATCACTTCGCGTGACGCGTCAAAGCTGCCCACACCGCTTTGTTGTTGGCTCAGCGTGAGGAACACATGCTGCGCCATCACGTTGTTGCTGTATTTGTTGATGTCACGGATGGTCTCGGCCAACGTGGCGGACTCCACGGTGAACGCGGGCTGCAAGTTGTCTGGCACGCTGCCTTCGCGGACTTGGCCGCTCACGTGACCGCCGAGTTGTTGCCACATGCCGGCGATGGCGCGTTGCGCAAATTGCTGGGGTGCTGCGTAGGCGATGGGCCACATCTTTTCGCCACACACGGCGGGGAAGGTGCCTGCAAAGCGCACGCGCATAGGGTCGGTCCAGTCAGCCCGCAAAGCACTGCGGTAGTCGCTGCAGTCGCCATTGCTCAGTGGCACAGTAGCTGGGAACTGCACGCCCGCGAGTGGCGGCTCAATCTGCACACGCGCCACGTTGGCGGTGCGGTCGGGCACAAACTGAATGAGCAACGATTTGAAGTTCAACAACAGCGCATCGGGGGCAGCGTTGTAGGGGCGCAGCGGCTCGCCATCAAAACTGGCGGCGTCACGCGGCTGTACGTCAAACGCGCTTCGGTCAAGCACGATGTCGCCTTGAATTTTTTGAATACCCAAGCCTTGGATGCGTCGCATCAAGAGCCACAAGCGTTCCACCACCAAGCGCGGGTCGCCGCTGCCGCGCACATACACATTGCCGTGCAACACGCCGTCGCGCACAGGGCCTTCCACATACACGGGCGTGCGCCACACAAAGGCAGGGCCAAGGGTGTCCAGCGCGGCGGTGGTGGTGGTGAGCTTCATCAGCGAAGCGGGATTGACGCGCACCTGCGCTTGGTGACTCAGTCGCGGTGTGCTGCTGGCGCTTGTGTCAACCACCATCACATGGAAGTTCTCGCTCGGCACTTTGGCGCGTTGCAGCGCGGCTTGTACGTCTGGCGGTAATTGGCCGATGTCACCCGCCGTGTGTTGGGGCGGCTCGCTGCGCACGGCTTTGGAGTGGGGTGCTGCGTGTGTGTGCAAGGCGCTCACGCACATCAGAGTCAATACAAAGTGCACAAAGCCAAATCGTGAGCGGGGTAAGTGCAAGCAGGTCATGGGCAAATTATCACGGCTGGGATAATCACCGCATGCACACCCACCAGTGGCTGGCCCTAGAGACCAGCACCGACACCCTTTCTCTCGCGGTCGCACGCGGCACACAAACGTGGACGCACACCAGCGCGGGCGGTGCGCTCACGTCCATGCACATGATTCCGCAAACCTTGGCGCTCTTGCAAGAAGCCGGTTTGGCCCTGACCGATTTGCAAGCCATCGTGTTTGGCCGTGGGCCGGGCGCGTTCACGGGCTTGCGCACGGCGTGCTCGGTGGCGCAGGGCTTGGCCTTTGGTGCGAATTTGCCCGTGTTGCCGATTGACACCTTGTTAGCCGTGGCCGAAGAGGCGCGTGCCGCCACTGGCGCAATGGGTGCTGCGTCCGTGACCCGCGTGCTGGCTGTGATGGATGCGCGCATGGCGCAGGTGTATGTGGCGGCGTATGAGTTCACGCCTCACGCGGCCCACACAGCCAATTCTGGCGAAGCCGAAACGACGGGCCTGTCAGGCACTTGGCGTTGCGTGCAAGCCCCCGAGCTGCACAGCCCCGAGTCGCTGAGCTGGCCCGCTGCGTGGGCACAAGACAGCTTCATCGCCGCTGGCAACGCATGGCCCGTGTACGCAGGCCTTTGGCCCGTTGCGCTGACCGCGCCACAACGCGTGGCCTTGCCCACCGCCGCCGCCCTGCTGCGCTTGGCCCCCGCTGCGTGGGCTTCAGGTGCCGCCGTGCCGCCCGAAGAAGCGCTGCCACTCTACATTCGCGACAAAGTGGCGCAAACCACGGACGAGCGCATGCATATCAAAGCGCAGCAAGCTGCGCTTGCTGACCCTGAGGCGCAATTGGCTCAGGCCGCTTCATCGACAATCAAACCTTAACTTTCTTCCTGCACCTTGGCACGCCCGATGACCGCTGTTTTGAAACCCGAAGTACGCCTAGAGCCGCTCACTGAAGCGTTGCTTGACGACGTGCTGCGCATCGAAAACAGTGCCTACGCCCACCCGTGGACGCGTGGCAACTTTGCCGACTCGCTCAAGTCGGGCTACCAGTTGCTGGCGCTGATGGGTGGCAGCACTGTGATTGGCTACTTCGTTGCCATGGAGGTGGTGGATGAAGTGCACTTGCTCAACATCACGGTAGCGCCCGCGTTTCAGGGTCAAGGCTTCGGCGTGTTGATGCTCGACGCGTTGTCGGTGTGGGCGCGCAGCCGTCACGCCCAAAGGCTGTGGCTGGAAGTGCGCGTGGGCAATACCCGCGCCATGCAGGTCTACGAGCGTTATGGCTATCGGCCTGTGGGCGAGCGCAAAAACTATTACCCCGCTGACCACGGACAACGCGAGCACGCGGTGGTCATGTCGCTGAAGCTGTAAGCTTGCTGCCTATGACAGACACCCTGCACCTTGACAAACGCCAACGCGCCATGCTGGCTGAGATGGATGTGCGCGTGTGGTCGCCCATGTCTGAAGTTGCTGTCATGGGCGCGCCTGCGGTGGAAACTTTGGCGGCGGACACCTCTGCCGCAGTCCCCGCCCCCGCAGAAGCGGTAATGCAAGCCCACGCCGATGAAGCGCAAAGCTTCGCCGCTGCCAGTGAGTTGGCTACACAAGCGATTGCCAACGCCGCGGGCTACGAGCAAGCCGCGCGTCAAATGACCGCGCCGATCATCATTCAACGCCCCGAAGGCATTGACCAAATGGGTTGGTCTGCCTTGCACGCCACAGTGTCAAGTTGCCAAGCTTGCACGCTATGCGGTTCGCGCCAGAACACTGTGTTTGGTGTGGGCGCACCAGCGGTGCAAGGCGAAACGCCGCAGGTCGATTGGCTCATCGTGGGCGAGACACCGGGAGAAGATGAAGACCGCCAAGGCGAACCCTTTGTGGGACAAGCCGGCAAGCTGCTTGACAACATGTTGGGCGCGATGAAGCTCTCACGCACGGGCGTTCGTACCCCAGAGGGCGGCGGCGTGTACATCGCCAACGTGCTTAAGTGCCGCCCACCCGGCAATCGCAACCCCAAGCCCGAGGAAGTGGCGCAGTGCCTGCCTTACCTTGAGCGCCAAGTGGCCTTGCTCAAACCCAAAATGATTTTGGCCATGGGCCGCTTTGCGGTGCAGGCTTTGCTGCGGGACTCCGTGCCTGAGGTGGATGGCACGCCACTGGGCAAGCTACGTGGCCGCGTGCATCAATACCAAAACGTGCCCGTGGTGGTGACGTATCACCCCGCCTACGTGCTGCGCAACTTGCCTGAGAAGGCCAAGGTGTGGGCTGATCTGTGTTTGGCGATGGCGCACCTCAAGGGCAGTGAGTAAGCCTTCTAAAATGGGGCATGACCTTTCTTGACATGCTGAGCGCCGCAGAGCGCCAAAACAATTCCATGCTCTGCGTGGGCCTTGACCCAGAACCCACCAAGTTCCCAGACCGCATCAAGGGCGACTCAAACAAGATTTACGATTTCTGTGCGGCCATCGTCGATGCCACCGCCGATTTGGTGAACAGCTTCAAACCCCAAATCGCCTACTTTGCTGCGCACCGTGCCGAGGGCCAGTTAGAGCGTTTGATGGAACACATGCGCCGCGTCGCTCCCCATGTGCCCATCATCTTGGACGCCAAGCGCGGCGACATTGGCAGCACGGCCGAGCAATACGCCATCGAGGCCTTTGAGCGCTACGGCGCAGACGCCGTCACCCTTTCGCCCTTCATGGGCTGGGACTCGGTGGCTCCGTATTTGAAGTACCACGGCAAAGGCGCGTTCTTGTTGTGCCGCACCTCCAACCCAGGCGGTGACGATTTGCAAAACCAACGCCTCGCTTGCGTTGAAGGCCAGCCTTTGTTGTACGAACACATTGCCAAATTGGCCCAAGGTCCTTGGAACCTCAATGGCCAATTGGGTTTAGTGGTTGGCGCGACCTACCCCAAAGAAATTGAACGTGTGCGCGAACTTGCACCCACCGTGCCTTTGCTCATTCCGGGTGTGGGCGCTCAAGGCGGCGATGCAGTGGCGACGGTGAAGGCTGGTTTGCGCGTGGCACATGGTCCCGATGGCGAAGTGACCACTGGACCGATCATCGTCAACTCATCGCGTGCGATTTTGTATGCGTCCAAAGGCGAGGACTTTGCAGAAGCCGCACGCCGTGTGGCGATGCAAACGCGTGAAACCTTGCAGTCAGCGCGCGGGTAAGTTGAGGCTTTCAGCGGACTCGGACTCGGACTGCGCGAAGAGCGCTAATCCGCGCTGCGCTTTGCTCGCATCAGATGGCGTGAGCGCAATTGCACCGCTAGGCGTTAGGCGCAGTGCATCAGCCAACGCATGCAGCGCCGCTTCAGGCCCACTTAGCAGTTCAAGCTCCAGCTCCAAAATCGCTTCGCTCAAATCCGTACCCGGCACGGTGATGTGGCCTTGATCCAGCGCCACTTCAATGTTTGCGCCGCCGTGCGCCAGCACCCAGCTGTGGCGCTCAAAGTCGGTGCGAAAAAGGGGCTTCAGCTCAGCGCGCAAGGCCATCAACAAAGCGGCCAGTTCAGGGTCATCTACCAGAGCTGCAAAGTCCAATGCGCCCGGCGTGGTGGGTGCTTCCCACTCTTGGCGGCGTGACAAACCGTTCTCGCTTTTGCCAGCGGTCTTCACCGTGAGCAGCCATTGTTCGCCCGCCAATCGTTCGCGCACAGCCATGCGGCGTTGCTTCACATCTAAGGCGGGTGTGTCAAAGTAGGTGTTGAGCAAGCGTTGCACTTGGGCGGGCGGGGTCAGCAGTGGGTGGGCCAACAAGGCGGGCACGTCCTGCGGGCGCAGGCTGAGTTTGAGTTCTGTTTCCATTGCGTTAGGTCTTGGGTTGTGTCAGACCCGTTGCGCTGAGTGAGACACCACCGCGGCTGTTGAAGTTCTCAAAGCGTGGAGGGTTGAAACCGCTCGCGCAGATGGGCCACGATCGCGTTCGAGTCTTGAAGCCAATGGGCTTGACCGTTTGCATCGACGATCCTCAAGCACGGCACTTTGGTGGCCCCACTGCCTTGCAGCAATTCTTCGCGGTGGGTGCTGTTGTGCTGCGCATCACGTTTCTCAATCGGCAGCGATAGGCGGCGCATTTCTTGGCGCACTTTGATGCAAAACGGGCAGGTGCTGAATTGGTAAAGCGCCAAGCTTTGGCACTGCAGCTCAACATCGGCTTGCGCCGCAGATTCCCGTTGGACACCATGCGGCTGGGCGAGGCGCTCTTTGAGCAGCATGACGGGGCCCAGAACAAGGCGCAAGGTTTTAAAGAAGGTACGAATGACAGGTTTCATGGGGAGGAATGGTAAGGCTTGATGCAGCGCAACCCTAGAGGTCGTAGACAATGGCGTTTTTTATCCAAAGCCTAGCCATGCAAATCACCCAAGACACGACCGTCACCCTCAAATACCAAGTCACCACACCCGCGGGCAAGCCTCTGGATTCGGGGCATTTGTCGTATTTGCACGGCGGCTATGAAAACATTTTTCCGAAGGTCGAAGCCGCACTGAGCGGTCAAGCCGTGGGATTTGCTGTCGCTCTGAATTTGAACTCAGAAGACGCATTTGGCGCGCGCGACGAGTCGTTGGTGCGCGTCATCCCTAAATCCGAATTCCCACCCGGCGTGAAAGTGGGCGGACAGTTGCAAGGCGCGGGCGACGATGGGCAGCCTCGCGTGTTCAATGTGGTAAAGATCAAAGGTCCCGAAGTACACCTAGACGGCAACCACGAATTGGCGGGGCAAGCCCTGCGTTTCAGCTGCACGGTGACGGATGTGCGCGTCGCAACGGATGAAGAGATTGCCCATCGTCATGTGCATGGTACGCATGGACATCAGCACGCTTAAGTGCTGATGTGTCGCTGCCCCGAGGGCCGCGCACTCAGCTTGGCAGCAAGCGCTTCAAGTACTTGCCCGTGAAGCTGGCTGGGTTGGCCGCCAAGTCTTCTGGCGTGCCCACACCCACCACCATGCCGCCCCCGCTGCCGCCCTCGGGCCCCATGTCGATGAGCCAGTCGGCGGTTTTGATGACGTCAAGGTTGTGCTCGATGATGACGATGGTGTTGCCCGCATCGCGCAGGTGTTGCAGCACTTTGAGCAGTAGCGCAATGTCGGCAAAGTGCAAGCCTGTGGTGGGTTCGTCCAAGATGTAGAGCGTGCGGCCTGTGTCGCGTTTGCTCAGCTCCAAAGCCAGCTTCACGCGTTGCGCTTCACCGCCCGAGAGCGTGGTGGCGGCTTGACCGAGTTGCAGGTACGACAAACCCACGTCCATCAAGGTTTGCAGCTTGCGGGCGATGTTGGGCACGGCGCTGAAAAACACCAAGGCGGCTTCGACGGTGAGCGTCAAGATTTGCGCGATGTTTTTGCCTTTGTACAAAACCTCCAAGGTCTCGCGGTTGTAGCGCAAGCCGTGGCACACATCGCAAGGTACATACACGTCGGGCAAGAAGTGCATTTCCACTTTCACCATGCCATCGCCTTGGCAGGCTTCGCAACGCCCACCGCCCGACCCTGCAGCCACGTTGAAACTAAAGCGCCCGGGCCCATAGCCGCGTTCGCGGGCCATGGGTACTTCGGCCATCAGCTCGCGGATGGGCGTGAACAAGCCGGTGTAGGTGGCGGGATTGCTGCGGGGTGTGCGGCCAATGGGCGATTGGTCGACGTTGATGACTTTGTCGAAATAGTCGAGACCGGTGATTTCGTCGTGCGCCGCCGGTTCTTCGTGGGCTCTGTGGATGGTGTGTGCGGCTGCGGTGTAGAGCGTGTCGTTGACCAGCGTTGATTTGCCCGAGCCCGAGACACCGGTGACGCAGGTGAGCAAGCCCACGGGGAAATCTGCGGTGACTTTTTTCAGGTTGTTGCCGCGAGCGCCTTTGATGCGAATGACTTGGTGTTCAGACGCATCTTGGTTGAGCTTGCGCTGATAGGCCAGTTCTTCGGCTTCCACAGGCAAGAAGCGGCGGCGTTGGGTGGGCACCTCAATGCGCAGGGCTTGCGCGAGGTAGCGGCCGGTTAGTGAGTTGGGGTTGGCTTCAATCTCGGCGGGTGTGCCAAGCGCCATCACTTCGCCGCCATGCACGCCCGCGCCGGGGCCCATGTCCACGCAAAAGTCGGCGGCGCGAATCATGTCTTCGTCGTGCTCCACCACCAGCACGCTGTTGCCAATGTCGCGCAGGTGTTTGAGGGTGTCGATGAGTCGGTCGTTGTCGCGCTGGTGCAGACCAATGCTGGGCTCGTCCAACACGTACATCACGCCGGTCAGGCCCGAGCCAATTTGGCTGGCCAAACGAATGCGTTGCGCTTCGCCGCCCGACAGGGTGTCGGCACTGCGGTCGAGGCTGAGGTAGTTCAAGCCGACGTCGTTGAGGAACTTCAAACGCGAGGCAATTTCGCGCACCACTTTGTCGGCAATCTCGGCTTTGGCGCCTTGCAGTTTCAGCGTGTTGAAGTAGCCAAAGCATTCGCCCAGCGTGGTGTGGCTGATGTCAAAAATGCCGCGCATTTGATCGCCGTCGCCAATGCGCACATTGCGCGCTTCGCGGCGCAAGCGTGTGCCGCCACACGACGTACACGCGCGTGAGCCGCGATAGCGCGACAGGTCTTCGCGCACGACCACCGAATCGGTCTCGCGGTAGCGGCGCTCCATGTTGACCAAGATGCCCTCGAAGGGGTGCTTCTTGCTCAGCTTTTTGCCGCCGGATTCCAAGCTGTAGTTGAACTTGATTTCTTCTTCGCCCGAGCCGTAAAGCAGCACTTGGCGCACTTCAGGACTGAGGTCTTCAAAGGCCGCGTCGAGGTCAAACTTGTAGTGATTGGCTAAGCTCTCGAGCAGGGTGAAGTAATGGGCGTTGCGGCGGTCCCAGCCTTTGATGGCGCCGCTCCCCAAGCTGAGCGAGGGAAACGCCACCACGCGTGCGGGGTCAAAGTAGTCTTGGTGGCCCAAGCCGTCGCACGAGGGGCAGGCGCCCACGGGCGAGTTGAACGAGAACAAGCGCGGCTCGAGTTCGCTGATGGAGTACGTACACAGCGGGCACGAGAATTTGGCGTTGAAGCTGTGCTCCACGCCCGTGTCCATCTCAAGTGCGATGGCGCGGCCTTCGGCCAACCGCAAGGCGGCTTCAAAGCTCTCGGCCAAACGCTGGCGCAAGCCGGGTGGCGGTGCGGTCACGGCGATGTCGCCAATGCTCGGTGCAACCACAGGCTTGGGTGCCGCTGGCGCTTCATGGCGCACCTTGATGCGGTCGATCACCACGTCGATGTCGTGCTTCTCGGTTTTCTTCAACTCGGGCAGTTCGTCGTATTCATACACCTTGCCTTCGATGCGAAAACGCACATAGCCCTGCGCTTGCAACTGCGTGAAGATTTCGCTGTATTCGCCCTTGCGGTTGCGCGCGATGGGTGCCAGCAGCATGAGCTTGGTGTCTTCGGGCAGGGCCATAACAGCGTCCACCATTTGCGACACGCTTTGCGCTTGCAGCGCCAAGTTGTGGTCGGGGCAATAGGGCGTGCCTGCGCGGGCAAACAACAAGCGCAAGTAGTCGTGAATTTCGGTCACCGTGCCCACGGTGGAGCGCGGGTTGTGGCTGGTGGCTTTTTGCTCAATGCTGATGGCGGGGGATAGGCCCTCAATCAGGTCCACATCGGGCTTGTCCAAGCGCCCCAAAAACTGGCGGGCGTAGGCCGAGAGGCTTTCCACATAGCGGCGCTGGCCTTCGGCATACAGCGTGTCAAACGCGAGGCTGGACTTGCCCGAGCCCGACAAACCTGTGATCACCACCAGCTGGTTACGCGGAATATCGAGGTCGATGTTTTTCAGGTTGTGCGTGCGCGCTCCGCGAATGCTGATGTTTCGCATGGCTGATGGGTGGTTCAGGGCTTGGCCTAGATAGGCGCCGTCGTTAGTTTCGTTCACGGGTCAATCAAGTAAAGGGCAACCCGCCATGATAGTGGCGACAGCTGAACTTGGCTTGGAATGCAGGACAATCTCATGCTGTGACGATCAACCTTACCCCCGACCCCACGCTGGACGACAGCCCGACCATGACGCGCACCGAGTTGCGTGCCAGTGGCTCGCTCGCGTCCATCTTTGCCTTGCGGATGCTGGGCTTGTTTTTGGTGCTGCCCGTGTTTGCGCTGGAAGCGCGCAAGTACCCGGGCGGTGACGACCCCGCGCTGATTGGTTTGGCCATGGGTATTTATGGGCTGACGCAAGGCATTTTGCAAATTCCCTTTGGTATGGCGTCGGACCGTTTGGGCCGCAAACGGGTGATTATTTTTGGCCTGCTGGTGTTTGCCTTGGGCAGCTTGGTGGCTGGCGGTGCGGATACGCTGACGGGCTTGTTGGCTGGTCGCGCCTTGCAAGGTGCTGGTGCGGTGTCTGCGGCTGTGACGGCTTTGTTGGCTGATTTAACCCGCGACGCCGTGCGCACCAAGGCCATGGCTTTGGTGGGCGCGAGCATTGGGTTGATGTTTGCCTTGTCGCTGGTGGTGTCGCCCGTGATTGCAGCGCACATTGGTTTGTCTGGTTTGTTTGTGTTGACCGCAGTGCTGGCGTTACTGGGCACGGCGGTGGTGGTGTGGGCGGTGCCCGCTGAGCCGATGCTGCACAAAGACGCTGGCCGTGGCGGTTTGCGCCAAGTGTTGGCCAACCCCGCGTTGTTGCGCTTGAACATCGGCGTGTTTGTGTTGCACGCGGTGCAGCTGGCCATGTGGGTGGCGATTCCTGCGTTCTTGGTGCAAGCCGGTTTGGGCAAGGACGACCACTGGCAAATTTATTTGCCCGCTGTGCTGGGCTCGTTCGTGTTGATGGGCGGTGTGTTTCCGCTGGAGCGACGCGGCTATTTGCGCGGTGTTTTTTTAAGCGCTATTGCTTTGATCGCTTTGGTGCAGGTGGCGTTGCTGTGGGTGTCGTCTGGCGCGCCCAGCATTACCTGTTTGGCTTGGTTGCTGTTTGCGTTCTTTTGTGGTTTCAACGTGTTGGAAGCCACGCAGCCCAGTTTGGTGTCGCGTATGGCACCTGCTGCGTCGCGTGGCGCGGCGATGGGCGTGTACAACACATTGCAATCCTTAGGCTTTTTTGCCGGTGGCGTGATGGGGGGGCAACTCGTCAAAAGTTACGGCACACAAGGCCTGTTTTTAACTTGCGCAGCACTCATGGTGGTGTGGCTGGCGGTCGCTTGGCCCATGGTGGCGCCTAAGCGTGCGGCACGTCCTGCAAAGACACCATAATTAGCCCCTATCTGGAGGAATTTACCCATGGCATCCGTTAACAAAGTCATCCTCGTCGGCAACTGTGGCCGCGACCCTGAAGTGCGCTACCTGCCCAGCGGCCAAGCCGTGGCCAACGTGAGCGTGGCCACATCGAGCCGTCGCAAAGACAAAAACAGCGGTGAGATGATTGAAGACACACAGTGGCACCGCGTCACTTTTTATGACCGCTTGGCTGAAATCGCTGGCGAATACGTCAAAAAAGGCCGCCCCATCTACGTGGAAGGCCGCCTGAAATACGGCGTGTACACCGACAAAACCACAGGCGTGGAAAAAAACACCGTGGACATCATTGCCACCGAGTTGCAACTCTTGGGTGGCCGTGAAGGCATGGGCGGCCCCAGCGGTGGTGGCGAAGAAGGCGGCGGTGGCTACAGTCGCCCAGCGGCTGCACCGCGCCAAGCGGCACCTGCACCACAACGTCAAACCCCGGCCCCCGCACCTGCGCGTGGTGGTTTTGACGACATGGATGACGACATTCCGTTTTAAAAAAGCGCAGTTTCCCGCTCTGCAAAAAACCAGCTCGTGCAAATTGGCTGGTTTTTTTCATTTCAGATGTCAGGTTTTGAGTTCGGCCACGACTAGGTCATCAGTAGCTTCAAAGGTGAAGCTGCAAACCACCCTCGTTGTCTTAGGAGACACCATGAAACTCAAATCCATCATCGCTTTGGCTGCCGTCGTCGTTACAGGTGTCGCATCTGCCCAGCCCGCTAAAGATCAAAAATGCGGCGCAGGCTCTTGCTCGAAAAAAGAAGTCGCCCAAAAAGCAGACAAAGAAGCCAGCTGCTCGAAAAAAGAAGCCGCTTGTTCTAAGAAGTAAGACCAGCATGACAGTCGGAATCGGCTACCGCCGTGACATGGCGGATTGGGATATGTCGCAGGTTCCGGCGACGTTCTTTGAGGTGTGTCCAGAAAACTGGATTCACCGCGACAGATCGCGCTTGCACGACATCATCGCCCCAGGACGCGAAGTGCGCTTGCATGGGGTATCGTTAAATTTAGGCGGGAGCGGCGACATTTCTTCAGAATTTTTGTACCAAGTGCGTGACCTCATGCGCGACTTGGGCACCATGTATTACTCAGACCATTTAGCGTCCAGCGGGGACGCGCATCAGCTGTACGACTTGTTTCCCATTCCCTTCACGCAGGCAGAGGCTTATCGGGTGGCCGACCGCATTGCGCGTGTGCAAGACGTGTTGGGTTTTGCGATGGCGGTCGAGAACAGCACCTACTACACCAACGTGGGCGGCATGCGAGAGTCTGAATTTTTGCAAACCGTGGTTGCGCGTGCGGGCTGCCATGTGCTGTTGGATATCAACAACATTGAGGTGAACTGGAAAAACCACCGCATCGAATCGCTGGCTGACTATGTGGCAAATGTTGATTTTTCAAACGTGAGTTATTTGCATGTGGCGGGCCACGAATACAACCCGCGTTTTCAGATGTACATCGACACACACAGTGCAGGGGTTGATGCGACCACCGCCGAGATGGCCAAGGCATTGGCTGCGGCTCACGGCAAAGACATTTTGCTGGAGTGGGACAACGATGTGCCTGAAATGGCCGTCATCAACCAAGAGATTGCATGTCTGAATTCTTTGACTATGTGCGCGGCCTGACTGAGGTCGTGCCCGACGGTTATTCCGCGCAAGGCATGGCGGTGTATCGCCACCATGTGTATTTAGGGGCGTCGCAGTTGTTGGCAGCTTCATACCCAGAGTTGAAAACGGCTTTGAGCGAAGCCGATTGGACGAGCTTGATGAATGATTTCATTGCCAAGACCCGTTGGTCTTCCAATTTCTATTCAGATCTAGACGAAAATTTCAAACATTATTTATCTGATGAATTGAATGAGCCCGCATGAGTTTAGGTGTTGATGTCTCGCTGCTGGAAACCCTACGCCCGCCTATGCTGAAGTTTGCCCGCTTGCATTTGAGCCACGCAGAAGATGCGGAAGATTGCGTGCAAGACACCCTGCTTGCTTTTTGGGCCAAGCCAGGGCAGTTTGACGGGCGCGCCAGTTTGAAAACGTATTTGTTCAGTATCTTGAAAAACAAGGTGGCCGACAAACTCCGAGCACGTTACCGCGACAAGTTTGAAACCTTAGAGACAGACACCGATGACTTCGATGTGCTGTTCACGCACCAAGGTGGCTGGCAGGCGGACGAGCAAGTGTCCCGCTGGGCTGAGCCCGATGGCGAGTTGGCCACGCGTCAGTTCTTAGATGTGTTGGATATTTGTTTGAATCACTTGCCTGAAAAGACGGCGGCCGTGTTCAGTATGAAAGAACTGATGGAAATGGATACGCCTGAGATTTGTGAGCACCTGGGTGTGTCTAAAGATTTGTATTGGCAGTGTATGAGTCGAGCTCGCAAGAGCATTCAACTGTGTATGACCCAGCGTTGGTTTGGAGGAGTGGCACATGCGCTGTAAAGATTTTGTGTTTCTTCAGTCTTCGGGGCAAATCAAA
Organism: Comamonadaceae bacterium; assembly: GCA_947374535.1. The sequence goes on from CANCCJ010000008.1 coordinate 17,319, forward strand.
GAGATGCCTTGGGGCAAAAAGACAGCCACGCTGTCGCACGTTTGGATGTGTGGCAAGTGCCGCAATTTCCGTCGTAACGATGAGCTGCTGAGTGGGTACATCGAGCAGCTCAAGGCACGGTTACTTGCGGATCAACCGCCTAAGTGAGCTGGGCGCTCTTTGAGGTGATCTAAAGAGAACCGGCCTGGGCCTTGTGTGAGGATAGTGAACAGCATGAGGCCCAACAGCAATGGCACTTTGAAGCCTAAACCCTCATCGGTGTCAATTTGGTTCCAACCGGCCCAGCCCAAATCGAAATGCACGGTGTACACGGCGATGTAAATCACGTAAAGCAAGGCCAAGCTGGAGAGCCTGCTGTACAAACCAAGGATGATCGCGAGGCCAAGCGTACTTTCTAAAAAACCAGCCGAAATCCAATTGGCTTGGGTACTCAATAGTGTGTGAGGCAGGGGAAAGTGCAGTCCAGCAAACCAATCAGGAGGTGTGAGGTTTTGCAGCTTGATCCAGCCTGCCCATGCGAATTCGTAGCCGACCGACAACCGAAGCAGTAGCAAGCCTGTGCCATCGACGTGTGAACGAATTTTTTGGACTAGGTGGTGAATGACGTTGAGCATGATGACTTTCTAAGGAGTAAGTAATCATGGTTTGTCGCCCCAGACTCTAAAACCTGACATCACTACACATCGCGGACGCGTTCTAGTGTTTCTTTTGCGATCCAACCGATACGGCCTTCGGCATCCATGCGTTGAATGTCATCCAGCGCAATGCGCATCAACTCGTTCTCGTTCTCAAGTTTGTAGACGCGGTTTCGCAAATTGCTCGCGTCCAGCCACGAGCCAATGGCGGTCAACAAACGCGCAATGAAGTAGCCCCAATTAGGCATGTGTTTGGCTAAATTCTGCCGCGCTGGCAATGACCCCGCCACCCAAGCACACCTCGCCGTCATACAACACCGCCGATTGGCCGGGTGTGACGGCCCACTGAGGATCATCAAAGGCGAGCACGATCTCTCCTTTGTCGTTGTAGCTCAGCGCGCAAGGCGCGTCGGCTTGGCGATAGCGGGTTTTGGCGGCGTAGCGGCCCGGCGCGGGTTGTAGTGGTGCGCACCAGCTCAGGTCGTCGGCATGCAGCGAGCCGAAAAGCAACCAAGGGTGGTCGTGGCCTTGCACCACATACAAGGTGTTGGTGGTCAAGTCTTTGCGCGCCACAAACCAAGGTTGGTGTTCGCCACCGCCGCGCTGCGCGCCTTTTTCTTTGAGGCCACCAATGCCCAAGCCTTGACGTTGGCCAAGCGTGTAAAAACTCAAACCCACATGCGTGCCAATCTTGCGGCCGCGTTCGTCTTTGATAGGGCCGGGCTCGTTGGCGATGTAGCGGTTTAAAAACTCGCGGAAGGGGCGCTCGCCGATAAAGCAAATGCCGGTGGAGTCTTTTTTCTTGGCGTTGGGCAAACCAATCTCGTCGGCAATACGGCGCACTTCGGTTTTGTGCAACTCGCCCACGGGGAACAAGGTTTTTGACAGCTGCGTTTGGTTCAGACGGTGCAAGAAATAGCTTTGGTCTTTGGTGGGGTCCAAGCCTTTGAGTAGCTGAAACTCGCCGCTCACTTCGCGCACGCGGCAATAGTGACCGGTGGCAATCTTGCCAGCGCCTAGGCGCATCGCGTGGTCTAAAAACGCTTTGAACTTGATTTCAGCGTTGCACAAAATGTCGGGGTTAGGCGTGCGACCCCCTTGGTATTCGCGCAAGAACTCGGCGAACACGCGGTCTTTGTATTCGGCGGCAAAGTTGACGTGCTCAATCTCAATGCCAAGTACATCGGCTACGGCGGCGGCGTCTACGAAGTCGATGTTGGACGAGCAGTATTCGCTGTCGTCATCGTCTTCCCAGTTTTTCATGAAGATGCCGACCACGTCGTAGCCTTGCTGTTTCAACAGGTAGGCGCTGACGGCGGAGTCCACGCCGCCGCTCAAGCCCACCACCACACGTTTGTTATTTGCCATGCGCCAATTATCCCTTTGAGAGGTTGACCACGCTGGCGTCCGTGTAGATGAAGCTTATGGGATAGCGTTGGCCCGACAGATGATCTTCCATGCAGCGCAGCACCAGAGGGCTGCGCAAGCGGTGGACATTTGCGCGAATTTCGTCTGGCGTCATCCATAGTGTGCGCACGATGCCCTTGTCGAGTTGTGCGCCCAGCACCTGCTCGCCCAACTCGCCGCAATAGGCCAAGCGCAGGTAGGTCACGTCTTCGGCCGCGCGGCCTTCACGGGCGGGGCGCAGCAGCCGCGACATATAGATGCCCACCATCTCTGTGGGTTTGAAAGTGTGGGTGGTTTCTTCGAGCGCTTCGCGGGCGCAACCATCCTCGGGTGATTCGCCGGGGTCGAGGTGACCCGCGGGATTGTTCAAGCGTAGACCTTCGGGCGTGTGTTCTTCAATGAGCAGATAGCGGCCTTCACGTTCAATGATGGCGGCGACGGTGACACTGGGCTTCCAACGTTTATTCATTCGCTCATTATCTTTCGGGTAAGTCCGGTTCAGTTGGCTTTACAAAGTCGTGTAACCTTGCATCACTCTGACAAGAACAAGTACTCACACGAGGAGAAGCGCATGTTGATTGGTGTTCCCGCCGAAAATCTAGCTGGCGAGACGCGCGTGGCGGTGACGCCCGAGACGGCTAAAAAACTCATCGCCCAAGGGCACACGGTACGCGTGCAAGCGGGTGCGGGGGTTGCGGCTAGCGTCACAGATGCGGCGTATGCGGCGGTGGGCGCTGAGGTGGTGGATGCCTCTGCTGCGTGGGGCTGCGACTTGGTGCTCAAGGTGCGAGTGCCTGATGTTTCTGAAGCGTCCAGCCTCAAAGCTGGTAGCACGGTCGTTGGCATGCTGGAGCCCTTCAATGCACAAGGCCTGCAGCGTTTGGCAGATGCCGGTGTGACCGGTTTTGCTCTTGAAGCTGCACCTCGCACGACTCGCGCGCAAAGCATGGACGTGTTGTCTTCACAAGCCAACATTGCAGGCTACAAAGCCGTCATGTTGGCTGCAGACACATACCAACGTTTCTTCCCCATGCTGATGACGGCGGCCGGCACCGTCAAGGCTGCACGCGTGGTCATCCTGGGTGTGGGTGTGGCGGGCTTGCAAGCCATTGCCACGGCCAAGCGTTTGGGCGCGGTGATTGAGGCGACCGATGTGCGCCCCAGCGTCAAAGAACAAGTCGAATCGCTCGGTGCGAAGTTCATTGACGTGCCCTTTGAGAGTCAAGATGAAAAAGACGCTGCCGAAGGCGTGGGTGGTTATGCCCGCCCGATGCCGCAAAGCTGGCTTGATCGCCAAAAGGTGGAGGTTGCCAAACGCGTGGCCTTGGCCGATGTGGTGATCACCACGGCTTTGATTCCCGGTCGCGCCGCACCCGTGTTGGTGAGCGAAGAGATGGTCAAGGCCATGAAGCCGGGCTCGGTGATCATTGACATTGCTGCAGGCAAAGGTGCCGATGGCGTGGGCGGCAACTGCCCGCTGACCGAGGCAGGTAAAACTGTCATCAAACACGGCGTGACGTTGGTGGGCGAGACCAACTTGCCTGCGCTGGTGGCGGCAGACGCTAGCGCGCTGTATGCCCGCAACGTGCTTGATTTCTTAAAACTCGTCATCAACAAAGAAGGTGCGTTGCACATCGATTTGGAAGACGACATCGTGGCGGCGTGCTTGGTCACTCGCGACGGTGCGGTGGTGAAGAAATAAGCAGAGCAAGACAACAAGGATAAAAAATGGACGCTGTTTCTCCCACCCTCGTGAATTTGATTATTTTTGTGCTGGCCATCTACGTGGGCTACCACGTGGTGTGGACGGTGACACCGGCCTTGCACACGCCACTGATGGCGGTGACCAACGCTATTTCTGCCATCGTCATCGTGGGCGCCATGCTGGCGGCGGCGATGACTGAAACCACCTGGGGTAAAACCATGGGCGTGTTGGCGGTGGCGCTGGCTGCGGTGAACGTGTTTGGTGGCTTCATGGTTACCAAACGTATGCTGGAGATGTTCAGGAAAAAAGACAAGCCCGCCAAGGCAATCGCAGGAGACAAGGCATGAGCATGAACTTTGTTTCCATGAACTTGGTCACCTTGTTGTATTTGGTGGCGAGTGTGTGTTTCATTCAAGCGCTCAAAGGGTTGAGCCACCCCACCACGTCGATTCGCGGCAACGTGTTTGGCATGACGGGGATGACGATTGCGGTGCTCACCACGGCTGCGTTGATTGTGAAGTTGTCGGGCTCAGGCATGGGCATGAGCTGGGTGTTGTTGGGGCTGGTCGTTGGCGGCGGCGCAGGCACGGTGATGGCGCAGCGCGTGGAGATGACCAAGATGCCAGAGCTGGTGGCCTTCATGCACAGCATGATTGGTTTAGCGGCGGTGTTCATTGGTGTGGCGGCGGTGGCTGAGCCTTGGGCGTTTGGCATCACGGTGGCGCCGCAAGAGTTGGTGACTGGCATGCAAACCGCAGCGGGTTTGGTGATCACAGAAAGCGTGCAGCGCTTGCCCATCCCCGCAGGCAACCGCTTGGAGTTGTTCCTCGGCGCGGCCATTGGTGCGATTACCTTCAGCGGCTCGGTGATTGCGTTTGGCAAGCTATCGGGCAAATACAAATTCCGTTTGTTCCAAGGCACGCCGGTGAGCTTTGCGGGCCAGCACCTGCTCAACCTCGTGTTGGGCTTGGTCATGCTGGGCTTAGGCTTGGTGTTTGTGATGACGGAAGACTGGACGGCCTTCTTTGCCATGCTGGCCTTGGCGTTTGTGATGGGCGTGCTGATCATCATCCCGATTGGTGGGGCGGACATGCCGGTGGTGGTGTCCATGCTCAACAGCTATTCGGGTTGGGCGGCAGCGGGCATTGGTTTCTCCCTCAACAACAGCATGCTCATCATTGCGGGCAGCTTGGTGGGGAGCTCGGGCGCGATTTTGAGCTACATCATGTGCAAGGCCATGAACCGTTCGTTCTTCAGCGTGATCTTGGGTGGCTTCGGGGCCGAGGCGGTGACGGCGGTGGCCGGTGCGCAAGAGCAGCGCCCTGTCAAAAGCGGCAGCGCAGATGATGCGGCCTACATCTTGGCTAATGCGGAGACGGTGGTGATCGTGCCGGGCTACGGTTTGGCGGTGGCGCGTGCGCAGCATGCGGTGAATGAGTTGGCTGAGAAGTTGATGCACAAAGGCATCAGCGTGAAGTACGCGATTCACCCGGTGGCGGGCCGGATGCCTGGGCACATGAATGTGTTGTTGGCTGAGGCGGAGGTGCCGTACGACCAAGTGTTTGAGATGGAGGACATCAACGGCGAGTTTGGTCAAGCGGATGTGGCGATCATTTTGGGTGCGAATGACGTGGTGAATCCGGCGGCGTTGGAGAAGGGCAGCTCGATTTACGGCATGCCGATTTTGGAGGTATACAAGGCCAAGACGGTGATTGTGAACAAGCGGAGTATGGCGTCGGGGTATGCGGGGTTGGACAACGAGTTGTTTTACATGGATAAGACGATGATGGTGTTTGGGGATGCCAAGAAGGTGGTTGAAGACATGGTGAAGGCGATTGAATGACGATGAACGCCAGACCTTGGTTAAGCGCCTATCCTGAGGGCGTGGCTGCAGACATCGACACCACCGCATACGCCTCGCTGGTGGAGTTGATGCAAGAAAGCTTCAAGCTCTTTGGTGACCGGACGGCTTTTAGTTTTTTAGGCCGCAACTTGACCTACACCGAGCTTGATCGTTTGAGTCAAGTGTTTGCGGCGTATTTGCAAAGCTTGGGTCTGGTCGTCGGAGACCGTGTGGCCATCATGCTGCCCAACACCTTGCAATACCCGATTGCGGTTGCCGCTGTGTTGCGCGCCGGTTTTGTGGTGGTCAACGTCAATCCGCTTTACACCCCGCGCGAGTTGGAGTTTCAACTCAAAGATTCGGGCGCAAAAGCCATCGTCATCTTGGAAAATTTTGGTGCCACTTTGCAAGATTGTTTGGCGCGAACATGCATCGAACATGTCGTGCTGTGCGCCATGGGCGACCGACTCGGCTGGCTCAAGGGCCTGTTGGTGAACCATGTGGTGCGACGCGTCAAAAAAATGGTGCCGGCTTTTGCATTGCCAAAAGCGGTGCGCTTCAACGAAGCGTTGGCGCAAGGCGAGCGTTGCACTTTGACGCTGCCTGCGATTCATGGCGACGACTTGGCGGTGTTGCAATACACCGGCGGCACCACCGGTGTGCCTAAGGGCGCTGAGTTGCTGCATCGCAATTTGGTCGCCAATATGTTGCAGGCGTCTGAGTGGTGCGGCCCCGCGCTCAAGCTCATCCCCGCGACTGAGCAACCCACCTTTGTTTGCGCTTTGCCGCTGTATCACATCTTTGCGTTCAACGTGAATTTGCTGTCGTGCATGCGCATGGGCGGCTGCTCTATCTTGATTCCCAATCCGCGTGATATTCCGGCGGTGTGCAAAGAGTTGGCCAAGCACCGCTTTCATATTTTTCCGGCGGTCAACACTTTGTTCAATGCGCTGGCCCACCATGCAGATTTCAGCAAGGTCGATTGGTCGCATTTGGTTGTTACCTTGGGTGGCGGTACCGCTGTGCAAGGCGCGACGGCCAAGCTGTGGTTGGAGAAAACGGGTTGTCCCATTTGCGAGGCATACGGTTTGTCTGAAACCAGCCCTGCAGCGAGTAGCAACCCAGTGACCAGCCAAAGCTACACGGGCTCGATTGGGGTGCCATTGCCGAGCACGGAGATGCGGATCATCGATGACGATGGGAACGAAGTCCCCGTGGGTCAGTCCGGCGAAATTGCCATTCGCGGCCCGCAAGTGATGGCCGGTTATTGGCAACGCCCAGACGAAACCGCGCGCGTGATGACGCCAGATGGCTTCTTCAAATCCGGCGACGTGGGCATCATGGACGAGCGTGGCTACTTCCGCATCATCGACCGGAAAAAAGACATGATCTTGGTCAGCGGTTTCAACGTTTATCCCAACGAGGTTGAAGACGTGGTGGCGAGCTTGCCTGGAGTTTTGGAGTGCGCCGTGATTGGCATTCCCGATGAACGCTCGGGCGAAGCGGTGAAGTTGGTGGTGGTTAAGAAAGACCCCGCTTTGACTGAAGCGCAAGTGATGGAGCACTGTAAGCACAACCTGACAGGTTACAAACTGCCACGCGTGATCGAGTTCCGCGCTGACTTGCCCAAGACGCCCGTGGGCAAGGTGCTGCGTCGAGAACTGCGCGACCACAAATAAGCATGCGCCGGATTGCGCTGGTCAGCGCCATGCACGAAGAGCTGGCCGCGGTGTTGGCGCGCATGCCCGATGAACAAAAAACCGTGGTCGCGGGCCGTGAGTTCTGGGTAGGGCATTGGCATGGGCATGAGGTGGTGGCGGTGCTGTCTCGCATTGGCAAAGTGGCTGCGGCAACCACGGCCTCCACCTTGATTGAACGATTTGGCGTCACGCGCATGGTGTTCACCGGTGTCGCGGGTGGCTTGGCGCCGCATGTCAATGTCGGAGATGTGGTGGTGGCGCGCGAATTTATTCAGCACGACATGGATGCCTCGCCGTTGTTCCCGCGCCATGAAATACCGCTGACGGGCATGACGCGCTTTCCAGCGGACATGGCGTTGAGCAATGCCTTGGCCAATGCCGCACCTTTGGCATTGCAAGACATGCTGGCATCGCTGCCGCGCGAAGAATGGCTCAACTTAGACTTGGATGCTGCACGCGTGCACCAAGGTTTGATTGCGAGCGGGGACCGTTTCGTGTCTCAGACGGCTGAGAGTCAAGCCTTGCAGGCTGATTTGCCTGACGCTTTGGCGGTGGAGATGGAGTGCGCCGCTATGGCGCAGGTCTGCCACGACTATGGTGTCCCGCTGGCCGCCGTGCGCACGATTTCAGACCGTGCCGACGATGCGGCACATGTGGACTTTCCCCGCTTTATTCAGACCATCGCCAGCCGTTACAGCGTGATGGTGCTTGGTCGCTTGCTGGCAGAGCTGCCCGTTTAGGCTTACTTCAGCCAACCGCGCTTGCGGAAGTACCACATCGGCACCAGCGCACTGGCGATCATCAGCGCCAAGGCGAGCGGATAGCCCCAAGTCTTGTTTAACTCAGGCATGTATTGGAAGTTCATGCCGTAAATGCTGGCAATCAAAGTGGGTGGCAGCAGAGCCACACTAGCCACCGAGAAGATTTTGATGATCTTGTTCTGGTTGATGTTGATGAAACCTACGGTGGCGTCCATCAAAAAGTTGATCTTGTCGAACAAGAACGCCGTGTGGTTATCGAGCGATTCGATGTCGCGCAAGATTTGACGGGCCTCTTCAAACTGGTCGGCATTGAGCATGCGCGAGCGCATCATGAAGCTCACCGCGCGGCGGGTGTCCATCACGTTGCGGCGGATACGGCCGTTCAAGTCTTCTTGGCGTGCGATGGCGCCTAGCACTTCACCGGCCAAGACGTCGGTCACATCTTCCGACAGCACGAGCTTGCCCGCATTTTCTAGTTGGTCGTAAATCCCTTCGAGGGTGTCGGCCGAGTATTCAGCGTCGGCGTCGAACAGCTTCAGTAAAACGTCTTTGTCGTCTTCGATCAAGCCGGGTGCGCGGCGTGCGCGCATGCGCAGAAGGCGGAATACAGGCACGTCTTCATCATGGATAGAGAACAAAACGCCGCGGCTGCGCAAAGCGGTGTTGTTTTGGTTCAAGATGAACGCCACGCGCACGGTGCGCGGCTCATCTTCGTGGGCGATTAAGAAGTCGCTGCGGATGTGAAGTTCGCCGTTGTCTTCTTCGTAGAAGCGCGCGGATTCCTCGATGTCTTCATCCATCGCGTCTTCGGGGATGGAGAGACCGTAGTACTGCTTGATCCAGCGTTTTTCCTCAAGCGTAGGGGCTTCGAGGTCAACCCAGATGGGTTGGAATTTGGAGAGTTCTTCCAGCGATTCGATCTCTTCTTGAAAGAGACGACCGTTGGCCAGCGTGAAGATATTGAGCATGGCAGTCCTTGCGCGTGGGGCACAGAAATTCGAAGGTGAAAAATGCAGCTTTCGAATTCGCGCGCCGTTGAAGGCCGATGCGATCCGAAAGCTACCGACTAGGGTAGGTTTCCAAGGAGATAGCTCCGCTGTTGAAGTGCGTTGATTATCGCACCGAGCCGGTGCGATCTAGGGGTTTTCCGGAGGGTGTTTTTTGCAATTTTTAATTTCAACCCATTGCCTTTTTCATAGGGCGGGCGCATAGTGAAACCGTTGCTAACTCACCAACGGAGGATTTTTATGAATTTGACGATCAGTGGTCACCATCTTGAAGTAACCCCAGCCCTGCGCACCTATGTGGCAGGCAAGCTAGACCGTATTACCCGACATTTTGATCAAGTGGTGGACGTGAAAGTGCTGTTGAGTATTGAGAATCAAACCGAGAAAGAACGCCGACAGAAGGCTGAATGCAACATCCACGTCAAAGGCAGCGACATGTTTGCTGAGAGTGCGCATGAAGACATGTATGCCGCAGTGGACGAGTTGATGGATAAACTAGATCGCCAAGTGGTACGTCACAAAGACCGATTGCAAAGCCATCAACATGAGAGCCCTAAGCGCCTGATGTAGTTCATCGAAAGCTTCTCAAAACCGCCATAAAACGGCGGTTTTGTCGTTTTGGCGGCGGTTGTTTTACGGGTGCATAATCTGCGCTCAATCATGAATCGCTTAGCTTCCATCCTTCCTCCGGCGCAAGTTCTTGTGCACGTCGAGGTCACCAGTAAAAAGCGCGCCTTTGAAGAGGCGGGCTTGTTGTTTGAGGGTCTGCACGACCTCAACCGTGCTTTGGTGGCCGAGAGCTTATTTGCACGTGAGCGTTTGGGCTCAACGGGTTTGGGTCATGGTGTGGCGATTCCGCATGGCCGCATCAAGGGTTTGAAGTCGCCCATGGCGGCGGTGTTTCAGCTGGACAAGCCGATTGGCTTTGATGCCCCCGATGAGCAGCCAGTGAGTCTGCTCATCTTCTTGCTGGTGCCTGAGGCCTCTACGCAAAAGCACCTCGAAATCTTGTCTGAAATCGCCGAGCTGTTGAGTGATACCGGTTTGCGCGAAAAAATCAAAACCTGTGACGATGCAGCGGAACTCCACCGCATCATCTCTACTTGGAACGCGGTGCAACCGTGAGGCCATCAGTCATCAGCGCGGATGTGCTTTTTGAAGCCTTTCGCGGCCAATTGCGTTGGGAATGGATTGCCGGCTTAGGCGCTTCCGAGCGTCACTTTGATGAAGTAGCCGTGCGCGCCGCCCGTTCGGGCGCTGACTTGGTGGGCTACCTCAACTACATCCACCCCTATCGTGTTCAGGTGATGGGTGAGCGCGAAACCATGTATGTCAAACAGTGCACGGCCGAAGATTGTGCGCGTCGAATTGCACGCATCGTCACGCTAGAACCCCCCATGTTGGTACTGGCCGATGGCCAGGAGCCTCCAGAAGCACTGGTCGCGATGTGCGAACGCGCACAAATTCCGCTATTTGCCACCCAAGAGTCAGCGGCGTTCGTCATTGATTTGCTCCGCGCCTATTTGTCCAAGCACTTTGCTGATCGCACCACCATGCACGGCGTGTTCATGGACATTTTGGGTTTAGGCGTGATGATCACGGGCGAGTCCGGCTTGGGTAAAAGCGAGCTGGGCTTGGAGCTGATTTCGCGCGGCAATGGTTTGGTGGCTGACGATGCGGTGGACCTGTATCGCATCAACCAAACTGCGATTGAAGGGCGTTGCCCCGAACTGCTGCAAAACTTGCTCGAAGTGCGCGGCATTGGTTTGCTGGATATTCGGGCTATTTTTGGCGAGACCGCAGTCCGCCGCAAGATGCGCTTGAAACTCATCGTGCATCTGGTGCGCAAAGAAACCCTAGAGCGTGACTATGAGCGCTTGCCCCACGAGCCGCTCACGCAAGACGTGCTGGGTGTGCCCGTGCGCAAAGTGGTGATTCAAGTGGTGGCTGGACGCAACATTGCGGTGTTGGTGGAAGCTGCGGTGCGCAACTCCATCTTGCAGTTGCGTGGTGTGGATACCTATCAAGAATTTATCGCACGCCACCAACGCGCCATGTCACAAGGCTAAGCCTGAACGTGACCGCTCAGCTGTGGAATAGGCCCCGCCGCTACAATGACTAAATCCTAGCCCTAGCGCCTCATTCGGCCTTTCACACCATGTTTGAATCCTGTCGAAACGCCTCTTATTTTTTGTGCCAGCAACGTCGCCTTGTGGTGCTTGCTTGTGTGGTTGCGAGCGCGGGGCTCACGGCTTGCTCGACCAACTTGATATACAAGCCCGAGGTCGTGCAAGGCAACTTCGTTTCGCGCGAGCAGGTGCAAGCGCTGCGCGCTGGCATGCCACGTCAAGCCGTGCGCGATGTGTTGGGTACGCCTTTGCTCGCCAGCCTGTTCCATGCAGACCGTTGGGACTACGCTTTCGCCATCCGACGCCAAGGCGCTGAGCCTCAACAACGACGCATCAGCGTGTTCTTCAAAAACGACATGCTCGACCGCATTGAAGGTGATCCGTTGCCAACCGAAGCAGAGTTTGCTGCAAAGCTCGACAACCGTCGCCCTCCTACCAAGCTGCCTGAGCTCAAAGCCAGCGAAGCGGAATTGGCCAAGTTTCCCGCCAAGCCTGCACCTGTCGCCGAGGCAACGCAGTTAGCCGCGCCAGCTGCACCTGTTTCTTACCCGTCGCTCGAAAGCGCGGCTCGTTGATTATTGAAAGCGCCGACACACCATGGCCCAATCCCCTGATACTTTGAAAATAGCCATTGCTGGCGCGAGTGGCCGCATGGGTCACATGTTGATTGAGGCCGTGCGAAACGACCCGACTTGCCAGTTGGCGGGCGCTTTGGATGTGCCTGCTAGCCCGGGGATCGGTAACGATGCCACGGGCTTTTTGGGGCAAGCCAGCGGCGTGACCATTGAAGCCGATGTGCGCAAAGGTCTGCAAAACAGCCAAGTGCTGATTGACTTCACTCGCCCAGAGGGCACCTTGGCACATTTGAAAATTTGCCGCGAATTGGGCGTCAAGTTGGTCATCGGCACAACCGGTTTTACCGACGCGCAAAAAGGAGAAATCGCAGAAGCCGCCAACGACATCGCCATCGTCATGGCGCCCAATATGAGCGTGGGCGTGAACGTGACCTTGAAACTTTTGCAAATGGCCGCTCAAGCCATGCCCACCGGCTACGACATTGAAATCGTTGAGGCGCACCACCGTAACAAGGTCGATGCGCCATCAGGTACGGCGCTCAAAATGGGCGAGGTGATTGCCCAAGCTATGGGGCGTGACCTCAAAGATTGCGCCGTGTATGAGCGCTTCGGCCACACCGGCGAACGCGACCCATCCACCATCGGCTTTGCCACCATCCGTGGTGGCGACATTGTGGGCGACCACACCGTGCTGTTCGCCGGCACGGGTGAACGCATTGAGGTCACGCACAAGTCCTCCAGCCGCGCCACCTATGCACAGGGCAGCTTGCGTGCGGCTGCTTTCTTAGCTGGCAAGAGCAAGGGCTTGTTCGACATGTTTGACGTCTTGAACCTGCGTTAATTCCCATGGACTTTTTCGCTGCCGCATTGCAAGGTGACGCGCTCAGCGCCACGTTGGTCATCGCCTTGCTCGCTATGTCCGTGGCCAGTTGGACCGTGATTTTTTACAAATCTTGGTTGCTGCGCCGTGTGAGCGGGGATGTGGTCAACGGCAAAGCCGCTTTCTGGCAAGCGCGAGATGTGCAGCAGGGTATTCAAGCTTTGGATTCGGTGGAGCGCACGCCCTTGTTGCTGCCTTTGGCCCAAGCCAACCAGCAACTCATGCCTGGGACGCTGGGTGCGCAAGGCGATGTATCGGCTCAGCGCACCCGTGTGTTGCGCGATGCTTTGCATGGCGTGTTGCACCGTTTGCAAGCAGGTCAGGTTTTGCTGGCAACGGTCGGCTCCACCGCGCCGTTCGTAGGTTTGCTCGGAACCGTGTGGGGTATTTATCACGCGCTGACCGGCATAGCCACAGCAGGTCAACTCACGATTGAGCATGTGGCTGGCCCCGTGGGCGAGGCGTTGGTCATGACCGCCGCTGGCTTGGCCGTCGCATTGCCCGCTGTGTTGGCCTTTAACGTGATGGGCCGTGTCATCAACCGTTTGGAGCAAGAGCTGGAAGGCTTTGCCCACGACCTGCGAGAGCTTTGATGGCTTTCGGACGTTTTGAGCGTACGCCAGGCCAAACGCCCATGAGCGACATCAACGTCACGCCTTTGGTGGATGTGATGATGGTGTTGTTGGTCATTTTTATCATCACCGCCCCCTTGATGGTCAGCGCCCTCAAGCTCGACTTGCCCAAAACGGAAGGGGCGCAGGCCAGCAGCGCGCCGCCGCGCTTCGTCAAACTCAGCATCGACGCCAAGGGCGTGGTCTATTTGGACGACAAGGCCATTGCCTTGGATGAACTCAAACGCAGCCTCAATGCCCAAGCTTCTAAGGCGCTGGCCATGGATCGCGGCGAATTGCCCGAAGTGCAATTGCGTGCCGATGAGCGGGTGCCCTATGGCAAAGTGGTCGAAGTCATGGGCCTCGCCCAGCAAGCGGGCATGAACCGCATTGGCTTTGTGACCGAGCGCAAACAGCCCTCGGCCACCCCCTGATCTGCCCCCAACCCAGCCTAAAATCTAAGTTTGATGCGCCTTGGCTTTCTAAGGTGCTGCTCCCCGCATAAGACGGGGTTCTCTGACTGACTCCATGCAAGACAAATACAACCACACCGAGGTCGAACGCGCCGTTCAGGCCGCTTGGACCCACGCCGACGCCTACCGCGTGACCGAAGACGCGTCTAAGAAAAAGTTTTACGCCTGCTCCATGCTGCCTTACCCCAGCGGCAAGCTGCACATGGGCCATGTGCGCAACTACACCATCAACGACATGCTCACGCGCAACCTGCGCATGAAGGGCTACAACGTCTTGATGCCCATGGGTTGGGACGCCTTTGGTTTGCCCGCTGAAAATGCGGCGCTGAAAAACGGCGTGCCGCCCGCCAAGTGGACGCACGAAAACATTGCTTACATGAAGAAGCAAATGCAGGCGATGGGCTTGGCCATCGACTGGTCACGCGAAGTGGCCACTTGCGAGCCAACTTACTACAAGTGGAACCAATGGCTCTTCTTGAAGATGCTCGAAAAAGGCATCGCCTACCGCAAGACCCAAGTGGTGAACTGGGACCCGGTGGACCAAACCGTGTTGGCCAACGAGCAGGTGATTGACGGCAAAGGCTGGCGCACAGGCGCACCGGTCGAAAAGCGCGAAATTCCCGGCTATTACCTCGACATCACCCGCTACGCGCAAGAGTTGCTGGACCATGTGCAAATCGGGAACGAGAAAGCCACGCTTAACGGCTGGCCCGACAAAGTGCGCTTGATGCAAGAGAACTGGATTGGTAAGTCTGAAGGCGTGCGCTTTGCGTTCACGCACGACATGGCTGGCGCAGACGGTTCGCTCATCGGCGACGGCAAGATGTATGTGTTCACCACGCGCGCCGACACCATCATGGGCGTCACTTTCTGTGCGGTGGCCGCCGAGCATCCCTTGGCCTTGCACGCTGCGGCAACGAATCCTGCCTTGGCCGCATTCCTTGAAGAGTGCAAGAGCGGTGGCACGACCGAAGCCGAACTGGCTACGCAAGAGAAAAAGGGCATGCCCACGGGCTTGTTCGTCACGCATCCGCTCACAGGAGCGAAGACCGAAGTGTGGGTGGGCAACTATGTGCTCATGTCCTACGGCGATGGCGCGGTCATGGGCGTGCCTGCGCACGACGAGCGTGACTTTGCGTTTGCTTTGAAATACGACTTGCCCATCAAGCAAGTGGTGTCGGTCAAAGACCACGCCTTCAACGACCAAGCTTGGCAAGAGTGGTACGCCGACAAACAAAACTGTGTGTGTGTCAACTCTGGTGAACTCGACGGCTTGAACCAAAAAGCCGCCGTCAACAAAGTGGCCGAATTGCTGGCCGCCAAGAACTTGGGCGAGAAGAAAACCACTTGGCGTTTGCGCGACTGGGGCATTAGCCGCCAACGCTATTGGGGCACGCCCATTCCCATCATCCATTGCGACGAACACGGCGCTGTGCCTGTGCCCGAAAAGGATCTGCCCGTGGTGTTGCCGCAAGACTGCATCCCCGACGGTTCGGGCAACCCGCTGGTGAAGCACGAAGGGTTCCACGCGGCGAGTCCCGGAAGCGATAAGCGTGTCGCATGCCCCGTGTGCGGCAAGCCCGCCCGCCGCGAGACCGACACCATGGACACCTTTGTGGACTCATCGTGGTACTTCATGCGCTATTGCGACCCCACCAACACCGAGGCAATGGTGGCCGAGGGTGCACAGTACTGGGCGCCGATGGACCAATACATTGGCGGCATCGAACACGCCATCTTGCATTTGCTCTACGCACGTTTCTGGACCAAGGTCATGCGCGACATGGGCTTGGTCAAAATTGACGAACCCTTCACCAAGCTGCTCACGCAAGGCATGGTGCTCAACCACATCTACTCACGTCGCACCGCCAAGGGTGGCAAGGATTATTTCTGGCCCCACGACGTGGAGCATGTGCTCGACGACACAGGCAAAGTGCTCGGGGCAAAGTTGAAGAACGCAGCCGACAGCAGCGATGGCAAATTGCCCGTGGGCACCGCCATTGACTACGAAGGCGTGGGCACCATGTCCAAGTCCAAGAACAACGGCGTGGACCCACAAGACTTGATCGAACGCTACGGCGCCGACACCGCGCGTTTGTACACCATGTTCACCGCACCGCCCGAAGCCACACTGGAGTGGAACGATGCCGCCGTGGAAGGCAGCTACCGCTTTTTGCGACGTGTGTGGAACTTCAGCGTCAAGCACGAAACCACGCTCAAGGCGGCAAACGCTGGCACCGTGAGCACGGCCAAACTTCGCAAAGAAGCCGCCGATTTGCGGCGCGAAATGCACGCGGTGCTGAAGCAAGTGAGCTACGACTACGAGCGCATGCAATACAACACGGTGGTATCGGGCTGCATGAAATTACTCAATGCCTTGGAAGACTTCAAAGCGGACGGCAGCGATGGCGACACCGCTGTGCTGTGCGAAGGCATGTCTGTTTTGCTGCGCATGCTCTACCCCGCATGTCCGCACATCAGTGCCAACTTGTGGGCTGAGTTGGGCTACGCTGCCAAGTCGGGCGATTTGCTGGACTCCGCATGGCCCGAGGTGGACGAGTCTGCTTTGCTACGCGACGAGCTGGAGCTGATGCTGCAAATCAACGGCAAGCTACGCGGCTCTGTCACCGTCAGCGCCACTGCCAGCAAAGAGCAAATTGAGCAAGCTGCATTGGCGACCGAAGCCTTCATCAAGCAAGCCAATGGCGCTGCACCCAAGAAAGTCATCGTGGTGCCCGGCCGGTTGGTCAACATCGTCGTCTAAAGGTTGATATGCGCACCACACGCCGTTCTTGGTTGATGTCCACGGCCCTCGTTGCAGGGCTGGCGGGGTGTGGGTTCGAGTTGCGCAAGCCACCGAACTATGCATTCAGCACGCTGTTCAGTAGCATTCCCATCGTCTCGCCTTTTGGCGTGAAGCTCAAGCGCAGCTTGGAGTCTTCGGGGCAGGTGGAGGTGATCAACGACCCGCGCCAGATCGAGCGAGCGCAAGTCATTTTTGATCAGCTGTTTGAGCTGCGTGAAAAAGTGGTGGTGGGCCGCACCTCGACGGGAGCGATTCGTGAATTTCAATTGCGCATGCGCTATCGCTTTCGCCTGCGCTCAAAGAACGGTGTTGAGCTGATTCCCGACACAGAAATCTTGTTGACGCGCGACATCAACTTCAACGAAACCGGTGCTTTGTCTAAAGAGTCGGAAGAGGCCTTGCTCTACCGCGATATGGAAAACGATTTGGTGCAGCAAATCCAGCGTCGCTTGGCATCGATTCGTCAAATTTAAGCATGCAAGTTGCCAGCGCTCAATTCGCCAACCACTTGCAAGCACAGGCGAGCAAAGGTTTGCGCAGCCTCTACACCTTTCATGGGGACGAGCCGCTGTTGCAGCAAGAGGCTTTAGATGCTTTGCGCACCCACGCACGCACGCAAGGCTTCACCGAGCGCAGTGTGTTTGCCGTGGCTGGCGCGCACTTTGATTGGGGCGAAGTGTTGGCCGCTGGCGGCTCTATGAGTTTGTTTGCTGACAAACAGCTGATTGAAATCCGCATTCCCTCGGGCAAGCCCGGCAAAGAAGGCAGCACAGCCTTGCAGCAAATTGCAGAGTTGGCTGTGGGCAACGACAGCACGCTCACCGTGGTGCTGTTGCCGCGCCTCGACAAAGCCACGAAAAGCTCTGCGTGGTTCAGTGCCTTAGAGAACAACGGCATCAGCGTGCAAATTGATCCGATTGAACGCCATACGCTACCCACTTGGATTGCGCAGCGCTTGGGCGCTCAGCAACAACGTGTGGCCTCTGGCGAGGCTGGGCAAAACACCTTGCAGTTTTTTGCGGACCGAGTGGAAGGCAACTTGCTCGCTGCGCACCAAGAAATTCAAAAGCTTGGCCTTCTCTATCCCGAAGGTGAGTTGAGCTTTGAGCAGGTCGAACGTGCCGTGTTGAACGTGGCGCGCTTCGACGTATTCAAACTCGCAGAAGCCGTGCTCAGCGGCCAGCCCCTACGCGTGCAACGCATGCTCGATGGCCTGAAGGCCGAGGGCGAAGCCGAAGTGCTGGTGCACTACACCTTGGCCGAAGAGATTCGTGCTTTGAAGCGCGTCAAAGACGCGGTGGCCTCCGGTAAAGCTTTGCCCATGGCTCTGCGCGAGCAGCGCATTTGGGGGCCACGCGAGCGTTTGTTTGAACGCGTGTTGCCCCGCTTGAGCGTGGGTATGCTCGAAAAACTGTTGCAGTCGGCGCACCAAGTCGACGGCATTGTCAAAGGCCTCAAATCGCCAGAATGGCCGGCCGATAACTGGCAAGCGCTGCACCGTTTGGCCATGCGTTTATGCCGCGCTTGTATGCCGCGTAACGCTTAATTAGGAAACACACATGACAACTCTCAACGTGTCCGAACACATGCAGACTCTCGGGGCTCAATCCAAGGTTGCCTCCGCTCAAATGGCCAAGGCTTCTGCCGCAGTCAAGAACACCGCCCTGCGCAAGCTGGCCGCTTTGCTGCGCGCCAACATCGACGCGCTGCAAATCGACAACGCCAAAGACATTGAGCGTGCCATTGCTGCGGGCCTAGACGCCCCCATGGTGGACCGCTTGAAGCTCACGCCCAAAGTGTTGGAGACCTGCGCACAAGGCTGCGAGCAGCTGGCCGCTATGCCCGAAGTGATTGGTGAAATCACGGGTTTGAAAGAGCAACCCAGCGGCATTCGCGTGGGTCAAATGCGCGTGCCTTTGGGTGTGTTCGGCATGATTTTCGAGAGCCGTCCTAACGTGACGATTGAAGCGGCCTCGTTGTCTATCAAAAGTGGTAACGCCTGTATCTTGCGTGGCGGCTCAGAAGCGATCGCGTCTAACAAAGCTTTGGCCAAGTTGGTGCAACAAGCTTTGATGGAGAGTGGCTTGCCCACCGACGCCGTGCAACTTGTGCAAACCACGGATCGCGAAGCTGTGGGGCATCTGATAGCGATGCCCGAGTTTGTCGATGTCATCATCCCGCGTGGCGGTAAGGGCTTGATTGAGCGCATCAGCCGCGACGCCAAAGTCCCCGTCATCAAACACTTGGACGGCAACTGCCACACCTATGTGGATGACCCCTGCGACATCGCCATGGCAGTGACTGTGGCCGACAACGCCAAGACCCAAAAGTACAGCCCTTGCAACGCCAGCGAAAGCTTGTTGGTAGCCCGTGGCGTGGCCGCCGAGTTCTTGCCCAAGATTGGCGCCATCTTTGCCGCCAAAGGTGTGGAGATGCGATGCTCGCCTGAAGCTAAAGCCATCCTCGCCAACGTTCAAGGGGCCACCCTCAAAGACGCGACCGAGCAAGATTGGTTTGAGGAATACCTCGGTCCCATCATCAGCATCAAAGTGGTGGACGGTTTGGATGCAGCCATTGCGCACATCAACCATTATTCGAGCCACCACACCGAATCCATCCTCACCCGTGACCACATGCATGCCCAGCGCTTCTTGCGCGAGGTGGACTCGTCTAGCGTGATGGTCAACGCCAGCACCCGCTTTGCAGATGGTTTTGAATACGGTTTAGGGGCTGAAATAGGCATTTCCACCGACAAATTTCACGCCCGTGGGCCAGTGGGCATTGAAGGTCTGACCTCGCTCAAGTACGTGGTGTTGGGTCAGGGTGAAATCCGTACGTAAGTCAGTGACGCAACATTTGCCTCCTAAAGGCTGGCAATGTCACCCCAACGTCCTAGAATTACCTTCCACAAACAAGGACACCATGGTTCCTCATCTCATCACGGCCCTCAATGGCCCCATCAACGAACTTGAACAGCGCATCCTCGATTCCATGCCCGCCATTGAGCGTTGGTTTCGTTTGGAATGGATGGAACACACGCCCCCGTTCTACAGTTCGGTTGACATTCGCAACGCCGGTTTCAAGCTCGCCCCCGTCGACACCAACCTTTACCCTGGCGGCTGGAACAACCTCACGCCCGAGATGCTGCCGCTGGCTGTGCAAGCCGCGATGGCGGCGATTGAAAAGATCTGTCCTGAAGCGCGTAACCTGCTGTTGATTCCCGAGAACCACACGCGCAACACCTTCTATTTGTCGAACGTGGCTCAGCTGCAGCGCATCTTCCATATGGCGGGCCTGAATGTGCGGATTGGTTCGATCAATCCGGAGGTCAAAGAGAACACCACCATCGAATTGCCTAATGGCGACAGCGTCACGCTCGAACCAGTGATTCGCAGCAAGCGTCGCTTAGGGCTCAAAGACTTTGACCCTTGCACCATCTTGCTCAACAACGACTTGAGCGCAGGCATCCCCGGCATCTTGGAAGACTTGCATGAGCAATACCTCTTGCCACCTTTGCACGCAGGCTGGAGCGTGCGACGCAAGAGTAAGCACTTTGCTTGTTACGAAGAAGTGTCCAAGCGTTTTGGCAAGCTGTTGGGCATTGACCCATGGCTCATCAATCCCATGTTCAATCAGTGCGGCGAAGTCAACTTTGCCCAAGGCACGGGCATGGAGTGTTTGCAGACCAATGTGGATGCCTTGCTCACCAAGATCAAGCGCAAATACAAAGAGTACGGCATCAACGAAAAGCCGTTTGTCATCGTCAAGGCCGACAACGGCACTTATGGCATGGGCATCATGACGGTGCGCGATGTCAAAGATTTGGATGCACTCAACCGCCGAACACGCAACAAAATGAGCGTGGTCAAAGACGGCCAAGAAGTTAACCAAGTCATCATCCAAGAGGGCGTGCTCACGCACGAGCGCTTGAACGATGCCGTCGCCGAACCTGTGGTCTACATGATGGACCGCTATGTGGTGGGTGGCTTCTACCGCGTGCACGCAGACCGTGGCATTGATGAGAACTTGAATGCACCCGGTGCGAGCTTTGTACCCTTGGCTTTTGAGCAAAGCGCGCACACGCCGCAGCCGGGTATGAAGCCCGGCGCGAGCACGCCCAACCGGTTTTATATGTATGGCGTCATTGGCCGCTTGGCCATGCTCGCCGCGAGTTACGAACTCGAAGCGACGGATCCCGAAGCTGAAAATTACGATTGAGGTTATTGATGGAACAACACGGTAAATCGTCGCTTGCGGCACTGACCTTGGGCGCCATCGGCGTCGTTTATGGCGATATCGGCACTTCGCCTCTTTATGCATTCAAAGAGGTTTTTGCTAGCGCACATGTACCCATAAATGAAGCAAACATTCTTGGTGTGCTGTCATTGTTCTTTTGGACGCTGACCATCATCGTCTCGGTGAAATATGTGGCGTTGATCATGCGCGCTGATAACCAAGGCGAGGGCGGCTTGATGTCCTTGCTCGCTTTGGCATCACAAGCGGTCAAAGATTCTCCGCGTGCGCACCAAGTGCTTTTGATTATGGGTGTCTTTGGCGTCGCCTTGTTCTTTGGTGATGGTGTGATTACGCCGGCGATTTCAGTGCTTTCAGCGGTTGAGGGTTTAGAAATCGTCACCCCAGAAGCCAAGCCTTATGTCGTGCCTATTTCTTTGGTTGTACTGGCCATGCTCTTCTTGATGCAGCGCCGCGGGACTTCGGATATTGGCAAGCTGTTTGGCCCGGTGATGGTGGTTTGGTTTTTCGTCATTGGTTATTTCGGTTTTGTGTCTGTGCTGCAAAACCCAGATGTGTTGGCCGCTGTGAATCCTGTGCACGCGATTCGATTTGGGATCGAAAACCAAGGCTTGGCTTTTCTCACCTTGGGCGCTGTCTTCTTGTGTGTGACGGGTGCCGAGGCTTTGTATGCCGACATGGGGCACTTCGGAAAGAAACCAATTCAATTGGCTTGGTTCTACATGGTCATGCCTATGTTGATGCTCAACTACTTTGGCCAAGGCGCGTTGGTGTTGGCAGACCCATCTGCAGTTGAGAATCCTTTCTTTCTGCTGGTTCCTGATTGGGCCTTATTGCCGATGGTGGTCCTTGCAACGGCAGCAACGGTCATTGCATCGCAAGCGTTGATTTCGGGTGCTTTCTCAGCGACCAAGCAAACCATTCAGCTTGGCTTTTTGCCGCGCATGAGCATCTTGCACACGTCCATCAAGGACACAGGACAAATTTATTTGCCAGCTGTGAATTGGACCTTGTTTGCTGGGGTTGTGCTGTCCGTCACTTTGTTTGGCTCATCTACAGCGCTCGCCGCGGCCTACGGTATTTCGGTAAGCTTGGTGATGGTGATCACCACGCTGATGACCTATTTTGTGATTCGCCACGGCTGGGGTTACCCTTTGTGGATCTGCATTCCAGCGACGGCTGTATTTTTAACTGTAGATGTTGGTTTCTTTATTTCGAACTCTTTGAAGTTTCTCCAAGGAGGTTGGTTTCCCATCGTCATGGCGCTGGCGCTCTTCGCGCTGTTGGCTACTTGGAAGGAAGGGCGCCGTTTGCTGAAATTGGCGGTCCTTACACATGGCATGGAGCTTCCTACTTTCTTGGCGTCTGTTTTTGCGCATCCACCTAAACGTGTGGAAGGAACGGCTGTTTTCTTGACTGCTGAGTCAGACACGGTTCCCAATGCGATTCTCCATAACCTCAAGCACAACAAAGTTTTGCATGAGCAAAACTTGTTTGTCACCGTGCGTAGTCATGAAGTGCCATGGATAGACGAATCTAAGCGGATGGAGGCAGAGTCTCTTGGCAACAATTGCTGGAAGGTTTACTTGAATTACGGTTTCAAAGATGACCCAGATGTGCCAAGCGGCTTGGCCATGCTGAACGGTAAGGGATGCGTCATCGACCCCATGACCACCAGCTATTTCTTGTCACGTGATCGAGTCGTCCCAACGGTGGGTAGTGGTATGGCACCGTGGCGCGAAAAACTGTTTGCACAAATGCACCTCAATGCCAGTTCAGCTGCGGATTTCTTGAACTTGCCAAACAACTCCGTGGTGGAGTTGGGCAGCAAGATCGAAATTTAAGCTATGAAAATTCTGTTCGTCGCTGACCCGCTTTCGTCTTTCAAAATTTACAAAGACACCACATTTGCGATGATGCGTGAAGCGCAGCGTCGCGGTCATGAGGTGTTGGCCTGCGAGCGCAAAGACATCATTTGGCAAAGCGGTCATTCAGTCACGGCGCGTGCCAAGCGTCTGCGACTCACGGGTGAAGACGACGTGTGGTTTGAAGTGCATGGTGTCATCGATGCGTGTCCTTTGCACTCCATGGGCTGCGTCGTCATGCGCCAAGACCCCCCGTTTGACAGTGAGTATTTCTACGCCACCCACCTGCTGGAGCAGGCGGAGCGCGAAGGTGCCAAGGTGTTCAACAAGCCTCGTGCTTTGCGAGACCACCCCGAAAAATTAGCCATCTTAGAGTTCGCGCAATTCATCAGTCCGACTTTGGTGACGCGTAACCTCGATGCCGTGCGTGCCTTTCACACGCACCACCGCGACATCATCTTGAAGCCGCTCGATGGCATGGGCGGCACCGGCATCTTCCGCGTCAAAAACGACAACTTGAATCTCGGCGCCATCATTGAAATGCTCACGCGTGACGGCGTGCAAACCGTGATGGTGCAAAAGTTCATCCCCGAGATTGAACAGGGCGACAAACGCGTGTTGGTGATTGGTGGCCAAGTGGTGCCCTATTGCTTGGCACGTATTCCGCAAGGTGGCGAGGTGCGTGGCAATTTGGCTGCGGGTGGTAAAGGGGTCGCTCAAGCGCTATCGGCGCGTGATCGTGAAATTGCAGAAACCTTAGGGCCTGTGCTGGCCGCACGCGGTTTGCTGCTGGTGGGCTTGGATGTGATTGGTGACTGTTTGACTGAAATTAACGTCACCAGTCCGACTTGTTTTCAAGAGATCTTCGACCAGACCGGTTTTGATGTGGCTGCGATGTTTATCGATGCCCTCGAAGCCGCTATCACTGCCTAAGGCTTGCTGCATCAAGCGCTAGGCGGGTAGGACTTGCCCGTCCACAAATACTTTGAGCTCACCGGGTAGAAACGGTGTCCACACCTCGTTGCTGGTCAAGGGCGAAGTCACCACCACGGCCACGCGATCGTCTGGGTTGGCGAACGCTGCAAAGTCAATGCTGAGGTCTTGATCACTCAGCGTCGCCATGGCAAACGGATGTTTGCGCTCGATGTACCAAAGCTGGGTGGACGCATGCGCCCAAAGCGCTTGGCCGTTCGACAGCAAGAAATTGAAGGTCCCGTGCTTGGCAATTTGCGGCACCAATTCACGCAAGGTCAACGTGAGCTCTTCGATAGACGGCACACTGGCGTGCGACTTGGCTAACTCTTGCATCAGCCAACAAAACGCTTGTTCGCTGTCTGTGTGTCCCACAGGTTTGAAGTTGCCGTGCAAGCGCGGTGCGTAATTTTCTAGGTTGCCGTTGTGCGCGAATACCCAGTAACGCCCCCAGAGCTCGCGCACGAAGGGGTGGCAGTTTTCGAGCGACACCACGCCTTGGGTGGCTTTGCGGATGTGCGCAATCACGTTGCGGCTTTTGATGGGGTACTTGCGAATCAGTTCGGCCACAGGCGAGCTGCTGGCGGGAAGATGGTCAATGAAATGGCGCAAGCCTCGGTCTTTGTCTGTGCCTTCAAAGAAGGCAATGCCCCAGCCATCGTCGTGGTGGTCGGTCACGCCCGCACGTTGAGCGAAACCGCTGAAGCTAAAGGTCGCATCCGTGGGGTTGTTGCAGTTGAGTCCGAGAAGTTGGCACATGGTGGAGTCAGCGAGAGGATGAAGTCTGCGTGGCGCAGTGTTGGCAGATGCAGGCGTTTCGCTGCGCAGCGGGGGGAACGCGTGTGAGCAGTTCGGGTGAAAAAGCCACTGTCACACACCAGCATGCAGCGACCGGTTGCCCAGTTTGTTTGGCGACTTCCATGGCGCATTGGTTGGGCTTGCCGCACAAAGGGCAGGCGCAGGCGTCAACGTGGGTGGGCATCGGGCTGGACATGCCTCTCAGTGTAGCGAGACAGACAAGGCACAATCCAAAACGTATGTACGAATTTCAACCCACGCCCGAAGCGGCTCGCGCCCGTTTGGCCAACGTCAACCCCAAAGACTATGCGCACACGCGCAATGCCTTGGATGGTGCCGTGACGCATTTGTCGCCTTACTTGACGCATGGTTTTTTGAGCGTGCCCGATGTAGCCAGTGCGATGTATCACCAGTACCGCGTGGGCGTGCAACATAAGCTCATTTTTGAGATGGGTTGGCGTGAGTATTTTCAGCATGTGCATCACCACTTAGGCGATGGCATTGCGCAACCTTTGCGCGACGGCATATTGCCCGAGGTCGAGTACAGCCGCACTTTGCCTGAAGACGTACGCCACGCCTGCACCCGTGTGCCCGTGATCGACCAAGCGATTCGCATGCTCTACACCACCGGTTATTTGCACAACCATGCAAGGCTTTGGCTGGCCAGCTACATCGTGCATTTGCGCAAAGTGCATTGGCGTGTGGCTGCAGACTGGATGTACAGCCATTTGCTCGATGGTGATGTGGCAAGCAACTACCTCAGCTGGCAGTGGGTGGCCGCCACCAACAGCAGCAAGCCCTACTTGTTCAACGCCGATAACGTTGAGCAGTTTGCGCCCCCTGAATGGCACAGCCGAGGCACGGCCATAGACGCGAGTTACGAGACCATTGAGATTTTGGCGAGTAACCCTGCGCGTGTGGCGCAAGTGCACAAGAACGAACTGGCGTGGGACGAGCCTGTTGTCAGCACAGAACCGCCTTCAGAGTTGGGTTTTGTCGCGCCGAGCGCCAGCGATGTGATGGGGAAACATGTGTGGTTGGTACATCCCTGGGCGTTGGCAGATTTGCCTACTGATTTGCCCGCCGATGTGGTGTGCGTGGCCGTGGCTTTTGCCGAACACGCGAAGGCGCATCCGTGGAGCGCCTTGCGTTGGCGTTTTGTGGGGCAGCGGATGACAGAACTCACGCCGCACCGTTGGTTTGGTTTTGCGGAGGCGGTCAGGCAAGCTTTGTCACAAGCGCAAAGCGTGCAAACCGTGGCGCATTTGTGTTTGCCAGACCTCTCGGCGGCAGCAGTGCTACTCAGGCCCGCACCACGCTTGTTCCGTCACATTGACAAGCCGATGGACTCATTCAGCAAATGGTGGGTTCAGGTGAACAAAAATGTGCGCCACTTGCAGCAACTGGTGTATCCGCTGCCCGCAAGAACCGTTTAAGCGCAGTTCTTTTGGCTTTATTCGCCAGGCGCCGGCGTGACTTTGGAGATGAAGTATTCGGTCTCACCAAAGCAAGATGGCAACCCTTTGTGTTGCTCGTATTCGATGACCACTTTCTGGCCGATGTGCGCGTTGATTTGATCGGCCACAGCGTTGTCACGAACCGTGAATGCAAACTTTTCAGGAATCGCGGGCATCGTTGCCAGGGCACGCACTTGTTCGCCTTCCCATGACTTACACACCCAGCCTTTGTAAGACAGCTTTTGTACATAACCCACGCTCTCACCTTTGGAGTAAGTGAAGTGGTACGAGAACATCAAGTACAGGCAGAGCACGATGAGCACGGTCAAGACCAAGCCGATCACCGTGCGCAAGGCATAACGAATAAATGTGCTGATGAAGTTGCGGGTCATGTGCTTGCTTTGAAGAGAGGGTGAATGCCCGAATCATAGTTGGCGTTGCCAACAAAAACGGCTCCCGAAGGAGCCGTTTTCTAGTACGTCACTTGCAGTGACTTAGCCTTTGATTAAGCCGTACCCGCTTTCACTTTCAAACGCCATGCGTGCAGCAAAGGCTCGGTGTAGCCGCTGGGCTGCTCTTTGCCTTTGAACACCAAGTCGAGAGCAGCTTGGTAAGCAGGCGCTTTGGCGAAGCGACCGGACATTTTTTGGTACTGCGGATCGCCAGCATTTTGCTTGTCCACCACGCCAGCCATGCGCTTGAAAGTGGCCTTCACTTCAGCGGGTGTCACCACGCCGTGGAGCAACCAGTTGGCGATGTGTTGGCTAGAAATGCGCAGTGTGGCGCGATCTTCCATCAAGCCAACGTTGTGAATGTCAGGCACTTTCGAGCAGCCCACGCCTTGGTCAATCCAGCGCACCACGTAACCCAAGATGCCTTGCACGTTGTTGTCCAACTCTTGTTGACGCTCGGCGTCTTTCCATTTGGCTTTGGCGACCACGGGCACTTGCAGCAAGTCGTTCAACAAGCTGTCGCGCACCTTGTTGTAGTCAATCTTCTCCAACTCTTTCTGGACATCGGTGACTTTGACTTGGTGGTAGTGCATCGCGTGCAAAACAGCTGCTGTGGGGCTTGGCACCCAAGCGGTGTTGGCGCCTGCTTTGGGGTGACCAATTTTTTGCTTCAACATTTCGGCCATCAAGTCGGGCATGGCCCACATGCCTTTGCCGATTTGTGCCTTGCCGCGTAAGCCGCATGACAAGCCAGCCAACACGTTGTTTTTTTCGTAGGCTTGAATCCATGCGCTGGTCTTCATGTCGCCTTTGCGCAGCATGGGGCCTGCTTGCATGGCGGTGTGCATTTCGTCGCCGGTGCGATCCAAGAAACCTGTGTTGATGAAGGCCACGCGGCTCGCCGCTGCGGCGATACAGGCTTTCAAGTTCACGCTGGTGCGGCGCTCTTCGTCCATGATGCCCAGCTTGACGGTGCTGTCAGCTAGACCTAAGACCTTTTCAACGCGACCAAACAACTCACAAGCAAACGCCACTTCCGTGGGGCCGTGCATTTTGGGTTTGACGATGTAGACCGAGCCGGTGCGCGAGTTGCGAATGCCAGCTTTGCCGTGGCCTTGCAAATCGTGCAGTGCGATGGTGGTGGTCACGACCGCGTCCAAGATGCCTTCTGGAATTTCGTGTGTTGCACCGTCTTTGCCTGTGTACAAGATGGCCGGGTTGGTCATCAAGTGGCCGACGTTGCGAAGGAACAGCAATGAGCGGCCGTGCAATTTGACGGGCTGGCCATCTTTGCCGGTGTATTCGCGGTCAGCGTTCAAGCCGCGTGTGAAAGTCTTGCCGCCTTTTTCAACGCTCTCAGTCAGGGTACCTTTCACGATGCCCAACCAGTTGCCGTAAGCCAGCACTTTGTCGTCCGCATCCACCACGGCCACGGAGTCTTCCAAGTCGAGGATGGTGGACAGCGCGGCTTCCACGATCAGGTCGCTCACGCCGGCGGCATCAGACGCGCCGATGGCGGTGTTGCGGTTGATTTGCAAGTCAAGGTGCAAACCGTTGTGCACAAACAGCACCGACGATGGCTCAGCCGCCTTGCCTTGGAAACCCACGAATTGCGCGGCCTTGGCCAGCTTGGTGGTTTTGCCGTTCTTCAACGACACAAGCAACTCACCGTCCACCACGGCGTAGCCGGTGGAATCGATGTGTGAGCCGCTCTTCAAGGGCACGGTGCGGTCCAGCACGTAACGTGCGTACTCGATCACTTTGGCGCCGCGTACGGGGTTGTAGGCTTTGCCTTTTTCTGCACCGTGGGTTTCGGGCAAGGCGTCTGTGCCGTACAGCGCGTCATACAAAGAGCCCCAACGGGCGTTGGCCGCATTCAGTGCGTAGCGTGCGTTGAGCACGGGCACCACCAGCTGTGGTCCAGCTTGCAAAGCCAGCTCAGCATCCACGTTTTTGGTGGTCGCTTTGACCTTATCGGGCTGTGGCACGAGGTAGCCAATTTTTTCCCAGAACTTGCGGTACGCCTTCATGTTCTTGATGGGGCCGGGGTTTTGCTTGTGCCAAGCGTCCATGTCCAATTGCAGGCGGTCACGCTCAGCCAACAAAGCGATGTTCTTAGGTGCCAAGTCTTGAACGATGGCGTCAAAGCCGGTCCAGAATGTGCCGCTGCTCACGCCGGTGTCAGGCAACACTTTGGTTTCGATGAATTTGTACAAATTGGTGGCAACTTGCAAGCTGTGAACTTGCGTGCGCTTGGTGGTGTCTTGGCTCATGGTGCGGTCTCTCTGGATAAATCAAAAAGGAAAATTCAGGGCGAATCTTATTGGATTGCGTGGCGTTGATTGCATCGCCAGCTTTTCGGCTGTCGTGACAAATACGTGGGTAATCACGCCAGCATGTGGATTATTTTTCAGGCACTAACAATTGGCCATGACGCAAACCGCGCCAAGTGCCCAGGGTCAAACCCAAAATGAGCAGCGACGTGATGGCCAGTAGCACGGTGGCGGGCAGTTGCAGCCAAGCGCTCCCCTGCTCTTGTGACAAGCGCAGGGTGAGGGTGGTGAATGCGGCCATGGGAAAGCTCATGGCCCAGTGTGACAAACCAAAGGGTTGTTCAAAGATGGTCCGAACTTGCGTCAGCGACAAGGCCAAGAAAAAGACGGCGATGCCCCAAGAGCCCCACACCAGACTCAGCGATGCATCCAGTTGCAAAAAGCTCAAGCCAATGATGGAAGGGGCCACCATCGTGATGAACACGGTGGGGCTCATGCGTGCGGACAATGGGCCGGCTTGCACCATGCGCACCATGAGCATGGTTTGCAGCACGGGCCACAACAACAAGCCCACGCCAAACTGAGCGGTGGCCCAAGCTTCTAAGCCGACAGTCACACCCGCCAACGGCGCCAACACGTTGCCCAGCACGGGAATAAAAAACACGGGCGTGAAGGCGGCCCACTGCAAGCCGCCTTGGTCAGCACCATTGAGCCAACGCCCCACTACCCACACGGTGGCCGCAATTTCTAACACCGAGCCCAACACCCAAGCAAACGTCAACACCGTGTCGAGCGTGCGCGAGGTGTTCCAAAACAGTGAGACGCCCAAGCCCGCCAACAACATGATGGACAAAGGCAGCGTTGCCATGAAGGCGTGACGCACAGGGTGGCGCATGTCGGCTGCGACGGCTTCGGGGTGTGCGTGAAGGCGCAGGATGCACGAAATGCACAGCAGACCAAATACGAACAACGCAAAAATGGATGCGACCAAACTCAAACCCAGTGCCGTGTCGCCAAACGCGTCGGGTGCGCGCAACCACGCTTGCGCCAAACCACACCAGCCCATGACCATGGCAAACCATGCCGGCGCGAGATGCTCCAAAAGCGCAATAGTGCGCGTGATGAGGCTAGGAGAAGTGGCGAGTGTGGTGGTGTTCATAGCGCCGGATTTTAGGTCGCAGCCCCATTTCATGCCCCGTGGATAATTAGTTCATGGACAAACTCAAAGCCTTTGAGTCTTTTGTGTCGGTGGCCTTGAAGGGCAGTTTGACGGCTGCGGCCAAAGCCGAGGGCGTCGCACCCGCCATCATGGGGCGTCGCTTGGACAGCTTAGAAGCGCATTTGGGCGTCAAGCTCTTGGTGCGCACCACGCGACGCATCACGCTCACACACGAAGGCACGGCATTCCTCGAAGACTGTCAACGCTTGCTGGCCGATGTGGCCAATGCCGAGGCGAGCGTGAGTGCGGGCGGCTTAAAAGCAAGCGGGCACTTGCGCATCACGGCGCCTGCGGGTTTTGGTCGCCGTCATGTGGCGCCGCTGGTGCCGCAGTTTCATTTGATGCACCCAGACGTCACCGTGTCACTCAACCTCAGCGACCGCGTGGTGGATTTGGCAGCCGAAGGTTTTGACTGCGCCGTCCGCGTTGGGGACCTGCCCGATTCCTCGCTGGTCAGCGTGCGCATGGCCGACAACCGCCGCTTGTGCGTGGCCACCCCCGAGTTTTTAAAGCGCTATGGCTCGCCGCAAGTGCCTAGCGACTTGATGCGCTTTCGTTGTTTGACCCTCTCTAGCGATGCGTCACAAACGCGTGGCTGGGCCTTTCGTGTGCCGCTTACAGGTAAGAGCGCTGACAGCCAATCGCATGAGGTGATGCACCTGCGCCCCAGCGGGCCGATGGATTGTTCAGACGGCCAAGTGCTGCATGACTGGTGTTTGGCGGGCCATGGCATTGCGTGGCGCAGCACCTGGGAGGTGGAGTCGGAAATCAGCAGCGGCCAATTGGTGCCCGTGCTCGAAGAGTTCGCCGCACCACCGAACGGCATTTACGCGGTGTTCTCGCAGCGCAAACACTTGCCCCTGCGCTTGCGCTTGTGGATTGACTTTCTCAAAGACCACTATGGTCACGCCAAGTATTGGAGCGCAGGCGCATGACGCAAACCCACATCAAAGCCGTCGTGCTGTGCGCCGACGACTACGCCTTGAATGCACCCGTCTCGCAAGGCATCGTGGCTCTAACCGTCCTCGGCCGCTTGAGCGCCACCAGCGTGATGAGCTTGTCGCCCCGTTGGGTGGAAGACGCCGCTGCTTTGCGCGACGTGCGCGAACGCATCGACGTGGGCGTGCATTTGGACTGGACCAGCAGCTTTGCCATCGACGCTGGACACGGCAGTGGCTTGGGCGCGGTCATGGCGCGTGCGGCCTTGCGGCTCTACAGCCCACAGGCCATTCAAGACCAAATTGAACGCCAGCTTGATGTTTTCGAAGCGCAATGGAAAGCCGCGCCCGACCACATCGATGGCCACCAACACATCCAACAATTTGCGGTCTTTCGAGATGCTTTGGCCGAGGTGCTGATGCGCCGCTACGGTGCCAGTACCAAGCGTCCCTGGCTGCGTCTATCGCAGGTGGCGCAATCCGGCCTCAAAGCCAAAGTGATTTCAGCCATGGGCGCACAAGCGTTGGACGATTGGGCGCAACACCATGCGTGGCCGACTGTGGGTCCGCTTTTGGGGGCTTATGGGTTTGATGGCAGCATGGATGATTACGCGCGACACATGCAAGGCTGGCTCGCCAACTTGCCCGCAGACAAAGCTGCGCTCATCATGTGTCACCCAGCCGTATCGGCCCAAGCCGATGACGCCATTGGCACCGCGCGCAAGCGCGAGTTTGCCTACCTCGCTGGCCACGACTTTGTGCAGCACATGTTTGACGCTGGCGTGCGCTTGGTGCGCGGTAGCGGAAAACCCATGACAGAAAAATAATCGACCGACATGATCTCTTCATTCTTTGTCTCTCCCCGTTGGCGCACTTGCGGCCTGTGGCTCTTGCCTGTGTTGTTGCTCGTCTTGGCGGGGGTGCGTCCGCTTTCGATTCCAGACGAAGGCCGTTACGCCGAAGTGGGGCGCTGGATGTTGATGAACGGCGATTGGCTCACGCCTCGCGTGGACGGCATTCCGTTCTTCCACAAACCGCCACTGTTGTATTGGTTTGAAGCGGCAGCGATGGCCGTGTTTGGCGCAACGCCTTGGGCTGCGCGTTTGGTGGTGGCCCTGCATGCCTGTTTGATGCTTGGTTTGATGGTCGCCTGCGTGCGCCACTTTGCGGGTGCAATTGCCGCACGCCGAGCGGGCTGGGTGCTGGGCTCAAGCCTGACCTTTTTGGTGGCCGGCCAATACGTGAACACCGACATGATGGTGGCCACTTGGATGGGCGTGGCCATTTGGTGCTTTGCCCGTGCCTTCATGCACGAAAACGGCGTTCATGCCAATTGGGCGCGCGCCGGTTTTGTCGCCTGTGCTTTGGGCGTATTGAGCAAGGGCTTGATCGGCTTGCTCTTGCCCGGCCTCGTGCTGTGTGTGTGGATCGCCTACACATGGCAGTGGCGCAAAATTTTGGCCTTGCCTTGGATCAGTGGCCTGTTGCTGTTTGCGGCGATTGCCTTGCCGTGGTTTGTGTTGGCCGCGCGTGAGCACCCCGACATGCTGGCCTATATGTTTGGCAAGCATCAGTTTGGGCGCTACACCGCCACCACGTTCAACAACGCACGTCCTTGGTGGTTCTACGGCATGGCCGTGTCGGTGCTGCTGTTCCCTTGGATCTTCTTTGTCGCCGCCGATGGTGTGCAGCGTTTGCGCCAACGCTTGAAAAAGCAAACTTCGGATGACAACGCCGCTTGGGTGGCCTTGTGTTGGATTTGGGTGTTGGCAATCTTGGGTTTCTTCTCCATCCCGAATTCCAAACTCATTGGCTACGCCTTGCCCGTCATGCCGCCGCTGGCCGTATTGGCTGCATTGTGGTGGCAGCGTTACCTCGCGCCACGTGCGTGGGCGGCTGGGTTGTTTGGTGTGCTTGTTTTGGTGGGTGTGGGCATCGCTGCTGCTGCCAACTATTACGCTGGCGTGTTCACCTTAGAGCGCAGCACGCAAGGCGTGGCGCAAGCGGTGGTTTGCCAAGTCGGCCCCGACGACGTGTTGGCTGTGGTGGATGACTACCCCTACGACGTGATGTTCTATGCCCAACGCACGCGCCCCATGGAGGTCATTCAAGACTGGGCGCGCGAAGAGCGTGAAGCTGGCGACGATTGGCGACGCGAGTTGATGGACGGCGTGGACTTTGACAAACCCGCTGGCGCTGTGTTGCAGCCCATGTCGCGCTTGGCCGAGCTGCGCACCAACGCACACGCTTGGGTGCTGGCACCGCGTTGGCTACATGCGTTTCGCAGCGAAACCTACGCAGGCTTCACCGAAGCCTACAAAGATGACGCCTGGATTTTGTATCGCGGCGTAAGCGCGGCGAAAAGTTCAACGAGCGCGGCGAAAAGCCCAGAACCGGCTGAGCAAAAAGGTCTGCGCGGATGCGAAGACCAAAGCCAAAAACAGCGCTAACCAATCGGGTAGATTTAGTCCGCGCAGCAGCGCAACAAACACCACCTCGTTGGCGGCAAAGCCAGCCAGCGCGGTGGCGGTAAAGCGGCGCAGGCTTTGCCAAAAACTGGTGTCTGCATCGCTGAAGCTCAAAAAGCGGTGGCCTGTAAAGCTCACCATGAACGCCACACAAAATCCAGCCGCATTCGCCACCTCGGGCCACATGACGGGCGACGTCAACATGAACACCGCGATGTGTACAACGGCAGCGCTAGCGCCCACCACCAAAAACCAAAAACCCGTGCGCATGATTTAAATGGGGTGCGGTGGGTCGTTGTCGATCACCTCGGGCGCCACCACCTTGACCGGCGCCAGCCCTAAGCCCGCGCCCCAACGCTGGCTCACCAAATACATGGGGCGCTGTTTGACCTCTTCGTAAATGCGGCCCACGTACTCAGCCAAGATGCCGATGGACAGCAGCTGAATGCCGCTGAAAAACATCATGCCCACCACCAGCGTGGCGTAGCCCGGCACATTGATGCCGAGCATGAAATATTCGCCCACCACCCATGCGCCATAGCCCAAGGCCACGGTCGCCAGCATCAAGCCCAACATGGTCAAGGCGCGTAGCGGCGCGATGGAGAACGCCAGCACGCCCGTCAGCGCCAGCGCAAACGAACCGCGCAAGCCAAAGCTGCTTTCGCCCGCGGCGCGGGGCAGCGGCTCGTAGTCAATCGCGGTGCTGGCAAAGCCTACCCACGCGTATAAGCCCTTCATGAAACGGTTGCGCTCGGGCAGCTGCTTCAAGGCATCCACCACGCGGCGGTCCATCAAGCGGAAGTCGCCCGCGTGTGCCGGAATCTTCACGCGGTTGCCCGCATTGATGAGTTTGTAAAACATACCGGTCAGGCTCGCGTGCAAGGCCGATTGGTCATCACGCGTGCGGCGAATGGCGTAGACCACGTCCGAGCCTTCGCGCCAGCGTTTGAGCATGTCCGCCACCAGCGACACGGGGTGCTGGCCATCGGAGTCCATCAGCACCACCACCTCGCCGCGAGCGGCGTCAATGCCAGCCGTCAGCGCGGCTTCTTTGCCAAAGTTGCGCGACAAGTTGATGCCCACCACCTCGCGGTGCGCCGCGCACAAGGCTTGAATGACCTGCGCTGTGTCGTCGCGGCTGCCATCGTTGATGAGCACGATTTCCACCTGTGAGCCCAGCGCCTGCAAGGCTTGCAGCACCTGTGGCACCAAGGTGCCAAGGTTCTTGCCCTCGTTGTAGGCGGGCATGACGCACGACACGGTGGGGGTGTATTGAAAACGGTCGGAGGGGGAGAGGTCGTGGGGGGCGCGCATATAGGGGTAGATCATGCCAAAAAATCTGACGGCTCCTTAAATTGCAGGCCCGCCCCGTAAAATCTGGCCATGCTCCAAGTTAAACAAGAATTGCTGGCCGCTCTGAGCCAAGCCCTCGACGGGTTGTTGCCCGGTTCCGGCAGCAAAGCCGCTTTTGAATCTCCCAAGGTTGCCGCGCATGGCGACTTTGCCATCACAGCGGCCATGCAGTTGGCCAAACCGCTCAAACTCAATCCCCGTCAACTCGGCGAACAACTGCGCGATGCGCTGCTGGCCGCGCCCGTGTATCAGCAGTGGGTGCAAGACATTGAGATTGCTGGCCCCGGCTTCATCAACATTCGCTTGAAGCCCGCCGCCAAGCAGCAAATCGTGCGTGAAGTGCTGGCCTCCAAAGAGCAATTCGGCTTTCAAGCTGATAACGGTCAACGCGTGTTGGTTGAGTTTGTCTCTGCCAACCCCACCGGTCCGCTGCATGTGGGCCACGGCCGTCAGGCGGCGTTGGGCGACGCGATTTGTAATTTGTTTGCCACGCAAGGCTTCAACGTCTACCGCGAGTTTTATTACAACGACGCGGGCGTGCAAATCAACACCTTAGCCAAGAGCACGCACTTTCGCGCCCAAGGTCTCAAGCCCGGTGACGACTGCTGGCCCGTGGACCCTGAGAACCCAGAGAGCAAAGCGTTTTACAACGGCGACTACATCCAAGACATTGCCACCGATTTCTTAGCTGGCAAAACTGTCAAGTCAGACGACCGCGAATTCACCGCCAGCGGCGATGTGAACGACGTGGACGGCATGCGCGAATTTGCCGTGGCCTACCTGCGCCACGAGCAAGACCTCGACTTGAAAGCCTTTGACGTCAAGTTCGACAACTACTACTTGGAAAGCAGCCTGTACACCAGCGGCAAAGTGACCGATGCGGTGAGTCGCCTGCAAGCCGCTGGCAAGACCTACGAGCAAGACGGCGCGCTGTGGCTCAAGTCCACCGACTACGGCGACGACAAAGACCGTGTGATGAAAAAGACAGACGGCACCTACACCTACTTTGTGCCGGATGTGGCTTACCACATCACCAAGTGGGAGCGCGGGTTCACCAAGGTTGTGAACATCCAAGGCACCGACCACCACGGCACCATCGCCCGCGTGCGCGCTGGCTTGCAAGCCGCCAATGTAGGCATTCCAGAGGGCTACCCCGATTACGTGTTGCACACCATGGTGCGCGTGATGCGCGGTGGCGAAGAGGTGAAAATTTCCAAGCGCGCGGGCAGCTACGTGACCCTGCGCGACCTGATTGAGTGGACCAGCAAAGACGCGGTGCGTTTCTTCTTGCTGAGCCGCAAGCCCGACACCGAATACACCTTCGATGTGGACTTGGCCGTGCAAAAGAACAACGACAACCCCGTGTACTACGTGCAATACGCACACGCCCGTATTTGCTCGGTATTGCGTGCATGGGCCGACAAAGACGGCGGCAGCGTGGCTTCGCTGCAAGACGTGGACTTGTCTGCGTTGGAAAGCCCACAAGCCCAAGCGCTGATGTTGCAACTTGCCAAGTACCCCGCCATGTTGACAGCCGCATCAAGCGACTTTGCGCCGCACGACGTCACCTTTTATTTGCGCGATCTCGCGGCCAGTTACCACAGCTACTACGATGCCGAGCGCATCTTGGTGGACGACGAGGCCGTCAAAAAAGCCCGCCTGGCGTTGGTAGCAGCCACCGCACAGGTGCTGCACAATGGTTTGGCGGTGTTGGGCGTGTCAGCCCCCGCCAGCATGTGATGAACGAAAGACCGGAGACTTTGATGCGCATGAATCAGCAACGTGGCGGAACCTTGGTGGGGTTCATCATTGGTTTGGTGGTGGGCCTGGGCATTGCGCTGGGGGTTGCCGTTTACGTGACCAAAGTGCCGATTCCGTTCATGAACAAGAGCCAAACGCGCTCCGCCGATCAAGATGCTGCCGAAGAGCAAAAGAACAAAGACTGGGACCCCAATGCACCGCTTTATGGCAAAAAGGGTGCGAAGTCTGGCGACAAAGCTGAAGAACCCAAAGCAGACGTGGTGAAGCCCGAGCCTAAAGCCGAGCCCAAGCAAGACGCTGCCGCCAAAGTGGACCCTAAAAGCGCCGATCCTTTGGGCGATTTGGCCAAGGTGAAAGCCGCAGAGCCAAAGTCTGAAACCAAAGCCGCAGAGCCTAAGGCCGAAGCCAAGCCTGCCAGCAGCGACCCATTCATTTACTTTGTGCAAGCTGGCGCTTACCGCACCCCTGAGGAAGCCGAAGCGCAACGCGCCAAGACAGCGATGTTGGGGCTGGAAACCAAAATCAGTGAGCGCGACCAAGGTGGCCGCACGGTCTACCGCGTGCGCATTGGCCCCTTAGACAAAGTTGAAGCCGAGCGCGTGCGCACTAAGCTTGAGGCTGCTCACATAGATTCCGCCATGGTGCGGGTGCAACGTTAAACACCAATAGAGGTACCGCATGAAACGTCGTAATTTTTCTTTGGCCGCCTTGGGCGCCACTGCTGTTGCTGGTTTGCCATTGGCGGCGCAGGCCCAAGGCCCCGCTGCTAAAAAGCCAGTGGAAGGCACGGACTATTTGTCGCTCGACAAGCGCCTGCCCAGTGATGTGGGCGCAGGCAAGATCGAAGTGATCGAGTTCTTTTGGTACAGCTGCCCGCACTGCAACGCGTTTGAACCTCAGTTTGCCGCTTGGATGAAAGCCGCCCCGAAAGACGTGGTGGTGGTACGCGTGCCCGTGCGCTTCCGTGACGACTTTGAGGCTCAGCAACGCGCTTACTACGTGTTTGAGTCGCTGGGCATGGTTGACGCTTTGCACGGCAAGTTGTTCCACGCTATTCACACCGAGCGTCAGCAGCTCAATACGGCGGCTGCTTTGGCCGCTTGGGCTGACAAGAACGGATTACCTG
This sequence comes from Comamonadaceae bacterium, assembly GCA_947374535.1. The sequence goes on from CANCCJ010000008.1 coordinate 54,787, forward strand.
AGAAGAAATTCTTGGACACCTTCAACAGCTTTGGCGTCGCTGCCAAAGCGCGACGCGCCACACAGCTGCAAGAGGCATTCAAGGTGCAAGGCGTTCCTGCTTTGGGTGTGGCAGGCCGCTTCTACACAGATGGCTCGCTCACCCAAACTATGGACCGTGCTTTGCAGGTCGCCGAGTATTTGATTGGCGAAGTGCGTCGCGGCCGCTAAGCCGCCATACCGACAAGCCTAGAGTCAGCACGAAAATTGCTTCTGTTGGTGGTTAGAATGCCATCAACTTAACGAGCAATATTCGTGCCTTGACTTCATTTGCTTCTTTCTCACTCGCTTTGCTGATGGCTATCGTGCCGGTAGCGGCGTCTGCGGAAAAAGCAGACCGAGAGAAGCCCACCAACATAGAAGCCGATAACTTGGTGCATGACGAGTTGAACCAAGTCAGCATCTTCACTGGCCATGCCGTGTTGACCCGAGGCACCATGGTCATGCGCGGGACGCGCATCGAGATGCGCGAAGACATTGACGGCTATCAATTTGGCATCATCTTCCCCGAGCCCAACAAGCGTGCATTCTTTCGCCAAAAGCGTGAAGGCATCGACGAGTTCATGGAAGGCGAGGCGTTGCGCATCGAGTTTGATGGCAAGGCTGATCGCGTCAAACTGATCGACAACGCCGAAGTGCGCCGCTACCGAGGCGCGGTGATGAATGACACGATGACGGGCAAGCTCATCATTTATGAAAACCTCACCGATGTGTTCAGCATCGACGGCCAGCGCACCGAAGAAGGTGGCAAGCCCAGCGGCGGTCGGGTGAAAGCGGTTCTGGCGCCGCGTAGCAAAACATTGGACAAACCGTGATCGCAACCCTTTCACCTGAACATGCCGTGGACACGACTGAGAGTCGCTTGGAAGCGCGCCATTTGCAAAAGTCATATGGCAGCCGCAAGGTGGTGCACGACGTGTCGATCGCCGTGAAAAAGGGTGAAGTCGTGGGTTTGCTCGGCCCCAACGGTGCGGGTAAGACCACCTCGTTCTACATGATCGTGGGCTTGGTGCGGGCTGACGGCGGCAGCATCACGATTGACGGCCAACCTGTGGCGCATTTGCCCATTCACCGCCGTTCGCGTTTGGGCTTGAGCTATTTGCCACAAGAGGCCTCTATCTTCCGTAAGCTGAATGTGGAAGACAACGTGCGCGCCGTGCTGGAACTGCAGCGTGACGAGAACGGCAAGCCGCTCCACCATGAAGAAATTGAAAAACGTCTGACCTCATTGCTCCAAGAGCTGCGCGTGGACCACTTGCGTGCCTCGCCTTCCGTGGCCTTGTCGGGTGGCGAGCGCCGTCGCGTAGAGATTGCGCGAGCCTTGGCGACCAACCCGCGTTTCATTTTGTTGGACGAGCCGTTCGCAGGTATTGACCCGATTGCGGTGATCGAGATTCAACGCATCATTGGTTTCTTGAAAGCGCGCGGCATGGGTGTACTCATCACCGACCACAACGTGCGCGAGACGCTGGGCATTTGCGATCACGCTTGCATCATCAGCGATGGCCGTGTGCTGGCGCAGGGCACACCGCACGAAATCATCGAGAACGCGGACGTGCGCCGCGTCTACCTCGGCGAACACTTCCGAATGTGACGTCATGAAACAAGGCTTATCACTTCGCGTTTCCCAACATCTGGCGCTCACGCCCCAGTTGCAGCAGTCGATCCGACTGTTGCAGTTGTCCACGTTGGAGCTGAGCCAAGAGATTGAGCAAATGCTCGATGAGAACCCGTTTCTTGACAAAGAGTTTGAAGAAGCGCCGCGCGAAGAGTTTGGCCTTGACAAAGCCGATGCGCCCACGCGCGATGAAGAGTTAGAGCCTGTGCGCGAAGTGCCCTCGATAGACGGCGGCATGTCTGAAATATCGGTGGACAACACCGCCAGTGATACCGAACCCAGCGTGGATGGGATTGCCGAAAGCTGGGACGGCGATGGCAGTGTTGAGTTCTCTGCCGACGACTCCGAATGGGGCGGCGACGCACCCGCCAGCAATAACAACAACACCGCCGACAGCGACACCGCCGACGCCACCGAGCTGGCGCGCATGCAAGAGTCGCTTACTTCGTTTTTGCATCGCCAAGCACTGTCGCTGCGCATGAGCGAGACCGACACGGCTGCGTTGCGTTACCTGATTGAAAACCTGAACGACGACGGCTACCTTGAAGACACCTTGCGCAGTTTGGCCGAAGGTTTGGGTGGCGACGATGAAGAACAAATCGAAGAGCTCGAGCACCGCTTCCAAGTCGCTTTGTCGCTGTTGCAAAGCCTGGAGCCTGTGGGTGTGGGTGCCCGCACCTTGGCTGAGTGTTTGACGCTGCAACTCAAAGCATTGGCGCCCAAAGGCGAAGAGGCTTTGCAAATTCGCGACACCGCCATCCAGATGTGCAAGCAACCGATGGAGATGCTCGCCAAGCGCGACTTCAAACGCTTGGCTGTGTTGGTGAATGACAGCGAAGCCAACGTCAAAATAGCGATTGCGCTGATTGCGCGCCTAGAGCCCAAGCCCGGACGCCGCTTTGCCGATGTCGAGCGCCATGTGGTGGTGCCCGATGTGTTGGTGACGCGGGTGGGCAAGTCAACCACGGCGCCTAAATTCAAGGTGGCACTCAACCCCGATGTGATGCCCCGTTTGCGCGTACACGACATTTACGCCAACGCCCTCAAAGGCGGTAAGGGCGACAACCACGCGGGCTTGCAACAACGCTTGCAAGAAGCGCGTTGGTTCATCAAGAACATTCAGCAGCGCTTTGACACCATCTTGCGCGTGAGCAACGCGATTGCTGAGCGCCAGAAAAACTTCTTCATCCACGGCGAACTCGCCATGCGCCCCATGGTGCTGCGCGAGATCGCCGAGGAGCTGGGCTTGCACGAGTCCACCATCAGCCGTGTGACGACCAACAAGTACATGAACACGCCTTTTGGCACGTTTGAGCTCAAGTACTTCTTTGGCTCAGGCTTGGAGACGGAGAGCGGTAACAACGCCTCCAGCACAGCGGTGCGCGCGCTGATCAAGCAATTTGTGGCGAGCGAGAACACGAAGAAGCCCCTGTCGGATAATCAACTGTCCGAAATGCTCAAAGAGCAAGGCATTGAGTGCGCACGCCGCACCGTAGCCAAATACCGTGAGGCGCTGCGTATTGCGCCCACGACACTGCGCAAAGCGCTTTAAAGATATCTATGAACCAGTTACATCTCTTCTTGCCCTGTGCGGCAGGCGTTGAATCCTATTTGGCCGAGGAAGTGCGTCGCATCACTGGCGTGGGCGATGAAGACATTCGTGCTTTCCGTGCCGGTGTGATGGTGCGCACCTCGTGGCGCGATGTGTTGCAGCTCAACCTACACAGCCGCTTGGCCCAACGCGTGTTGGTCGAGTTGTCGCACACGCAGTACCGTCAAGAAGAAGATTTGTACCGCGCTGCGGGCGAAGTGGCGTGGGAGCTGTGGTTCTCGCCCAAAGAAACTTTCAAGATTGAAATCACTGCGCAGCACAGTCCGCTCAAGAGCTTGAACTTTGCGGCGCTCAAAATCAAAGACGCGGTGGCTGACCGCTTCCGCCACAAGTTTGGAGTGCGCCCCGATGTCAACACCCAATGGCCCGATGCACGCATCTACGCGCACTTGACCACCGAAAACTGCACGCTCTACATCGACACCTCGGGCGAGCCACTGTTCAAACGAGGCTGGCGCGCCGACAAAGGCGATGCGCCGTTGAAAGAAACACTGGCCGCTGCCATGTTGGCTGCGAGTGGCTGGAGCCAAGGCGATGGCACAGCGGCCAATCCCGAAGGCTTGGTGGCCCTAGGCGTGCCGTTGTATGACCCGTGTTGCGGCAGTGGCACGATTGCGATTGAGGCCGCGCAAATTGCGTGCAACATCGCGCCGGGCTCTACGCGCAAATTCGGTTTTCAAAAACTTATCCCTTACCAAGAGCATGTGTGGCATGGCTTGGTCGACAACGCCCGCGCCAAAGAATGCGAGCCTCGCGCTGAGGTGTTTGGCAGCGATGTGGCGTTCCGTATGGTCGACTTCGCGCAACGCAATGCTGAGCGCGCTGGCGTGGCCCACGCCGTGCAATTGCGCGGTGGCGATGCCCTGCAACGCATGCCCCCCAGCGAGGTGCCGGGCGTGATGCTGGTCAACCCACCGTATGGCGAACGTATCGAAGCCGCAGGTATCGCCGGTGCGGCGCGTCGTGCGCGTTATTCACCGCCCACTGAGTATGCGTCGCCCTACGAAGACGTGAACCAAAATGACGATGCTGGTTTTGATGACGCATCGTTCGGCGAGAGCCCGAATGGCAATGGCATGCTGCGCGACGATGTGCCACGCTTTGGCGCACGCGACATTGCACAGACCGAAGACGGTGGCGACTTCTTTGCCCAGTTGGCCAGCCACTGGAAAAAGAACTACGCCGGTTGGACCGCCTGGATGTTGACCCCCGACCTCAAGCTGCCAAGCCGCATGCGCTTCAAAGAAGCGCGTCGCGTGCCCATGTGGAACGGCCCGATTGAGTGCCGTATGTTCCGCTTTGATTTGCGTGCCGGTTCCATGCGCAACAAGCCCACTGATGCCCAGTCCACCGAGGGCAACGGGCCAACGAAGTTGTGAGCACAGCACCCGTGTACGTGGTGCTCGACACCAACATCGTGCTCGACCTGTGGCTTTACAAAGACGCGGCCACGCCCGCGTTGCTTGAGGCACTCGAAACTAAAACCGTTCGGTGGTTGGCCACGCAAGTCATGCGTGACGAGCTTGAGCGTGTGTTGGCCTACACCCACATCGTCAAGCGTTTGGCATTTAGCCAGCTCACTGCGCAAGATGTCTTGACGCAGTTCGATGCGCACGCGCAGCTGATGCCCATCGCAGTTAAAGCATTTTTTGTGTGCAAGGACAGCGATGACCAAAAGTTCATCGACCTCGCTGCAGAACACAAATGCCAACTCATCAGCAAAGACAAGGCCGTGCTGACCATGCGTAACCGCATGGCGCGTTTGGGTGTGGCCGTGGGGAAGTTTTTCCCAGCCGTTTTGCCTAGCTGAGGCGCGCTTAGTGCTGTTGTAGCAAGTCGCGCAGCGTTTCTAAAGCGTGATGCACCGTGGCTTCACGTACCGCAGCGCGGTCGCCTTCAAAACACATCAATTCTGTTTTGACCCACGCGGCTTCAGCGTCTAGGGCTGGGCCCGTGTCGCTTGGCAAGCCCCAAGCAAACCACACCATGCCGACGGGTTTGTCGGCTGTGCCACCGGTCGGGCCAGCGACGCCAGTGACGGCGATGGACACTTGGGCGCGCGAATGACGCAAGGCACCCAAAGCCATTGCTTGTGCCACCGATTCGCTGACGGCGCCGTGCTCGGCGATGAGGGCCGAGTCCACGCCCAGCATCTCGTGCTTGGCTTCGTTGGAGTAGGTCACGAAGCCGCGTTCAAACCAGTTGCTAGAGCCCGATAGGTCTGTGCAGTGGCTGGCCATCATGCCGCCTGTGCAGCTCTCGGCCGTGGCCAACATCCAGCCGTGTTGCAGCAAGGCTTGCGCGAGTTGTTCCGTCAACGTGTGTGAACTCATAGCGACCTCCAAATGGCGATGACCAGCAGCGTGCAACCCGCAGCCACCAAGTCATCAAAAATAATGCCCCAGCCCCCGCGCCAACCCAAGCCTTTGAACAAGCTGTCGGCCCAACGCACAGGCCCAGGCTTGGCGGCATCGAAGTAGCGAAACAAAATGAACGCGCCCAATTGGCCCCCAAACGTGGTGGGCGTGACCAGCCACAGCACCAACCAAAAAGCGATCACTTCGTCCCACACAATCGCACCCGGATCAGCCACACCCATGTGCTGCGCGGTGACGGTGCAAGCCCACCAACCGACCAGCGTGGATACGGCAATCAACACCCCTATTTGTAAAGGTGTGAGCCAAATTTGCAAGAGCAAAAACACGGCCCAAGCCCACAGCGTCCCAGCGGTGCCCGGTGCCAAACGCGACAGGCCAGAGCCAGCGCCAAGCGCGATGAAGTGCGCGGGATGAGACATTAAAAAGCGGCGATTCAGCATGTGTCGAATTTCAAGCGAAATGATCAAACGACGCAAAGCGACGCGTGATGGGTTGCCCTTGTGGATCCAGTACCACCAAGCCCTGCGCTTGCGTGATGCGACCAATGCGCGTCACTGGTGTGTTGGTTTCCCATGCTGCGGCATGCACCAGCTCGCGCTGGTTGACGGGGGCGGTGAAGCATAGTTCGTAGTCGTCGCCGCCGGAGAGGGCGAACTCCAAGCGTTTGTTCCAAGGCAGCTCGGCCAGCACAGGCGTGATGCCTGCGGATAAGCGCGCATCGCCAAAATTGCCAGCAGCTTGCAGCCAACCGGTGTCAATCTGTGCCCCCACGCCGGAGCGTTTCAAGATATGTCCGAGGTCGCCTAGCAAGCCATCGCTCACATCAATCGCAGCGTTGGCGACGGCGCGCAGTGCAGAGCCCAAGGCCACGCGCGGTGTGGGTTGTTCCATGCGCAATCGCGCTTGCTCGAAAGCTTCGCCCGACAAAGACTGTGTGCCGCGAAATACTTCTAGCGCCAAGCGGGCGTCGCCCACGGTGCCGCTGATGTAAATGTCGTCGCCCACTTGCGCGTTTTGGCGCAGCAGTGCATCGCCCGGTGGAACTTCGCCAAACACGGTGATACAAATGTTCAGAGGTCCTTGCGTGGTGTCGCCGCCCACCAATTCACAGCCATGGGCATCGGCCAAACGCAATAGGCCGCTTGAGAAGCCAGCTAGCCATGCTTCATCGACGCGGGGTAATGACAGCGCCAAGGTGAAAGCCATCGGAACTGCGCCCACGGCAGCCAAATCGCTCAGGTTCACGGCCAGGGCTTTATGGCCCAAACGGGCGGGGTCAACCGTGCTTAAGAAGTGACGACCTTCCACCAACATGTCACTGGACACAGCCAGTTGCATGCCGCGTGTGGGGTTGAGCAGGGCGCAATCGTCGCCCACGCCGACTGCCGCTTTGTAGGTGGGACGCTTGAAGTAGCGTTCAATCAGATCGAATTCGCCCATGTGTTTGCCTCAATGCAAGTTGCGTTGGCCCGGCTCGTCGCTGAGCGCGTCGAGTACAAACATCGGGATGTCCACATCAAATTTTTCGCCGTCCTCGGCCACGCAAAAATAACTGCCGTGCATGGTGCCCGTGGGCGTGCGCAAGCGGGTCGCGCTGGTGTATTCAAACTGTTCGCTGGGTTTGAGCAAGGGCTGATGGCCCACCACGCCTAAGCCTTTGATTTTTTCGTGCATGCCATCGGAGTCGTTCACATTCCACGTGCGCGAAATGAGCTGTGCTGCCACATGGCCCACGTTGGTAATGGTGATCGTGTAGGCAAACACGTACATGCCGCCATCGGGGTCTGATTGTTCAGACAGAAAGTGCGGATGGACTTCAACTTGGAATTTGTAGCGTGACATGGGGTGATTTTGGCCTAAGCCAGACGCCCTTCGGCGAGGGTGAAATAATCACCCCATGACCAGCCCACGCCCCACATTCCACATCGCCCCCTCCATCTTGTCTGCCGACTTCGCCCGTTTGGGCGACGAGGTGAAAAACGTCATCGCCGCTGGTGCTGATTGGATTCACTTTGACGTGATGGACAACCACTATGTGCCCAACCTCACGTTCGGCCCCATGATTTGCCAAGCCCTGAAGCCGCACGCGAAAACGCCAGAGGGCGTGGCTGTGCCGATTGACGTGCATTTGATGATCTCGCCCGTGGACAACTTGGCGGCTGCGTTTGCCGATGCGGGCGCAGACTACATCAGTTTTCACCCTGACGCGAGCGCCCACGTGCACCGCAGCATTCAAGCCATCAAGAACAAGGGCGTGAAAGCGGGATTGGTATTCAACCCAGCCGAGCCTTTGGACGTGTTGAACTGGACGATTGACGAAATTGACCTCATTCTCATCATGAGCGTCAACCCCGGCTTTGGTGGTCAAAGTTTCATCGACTCTGCTTTGCGCAAAGTCGAGCAAGCCCGCAAGTTGATCGAGGCCAGCGGCCGTGACATTCGTCTGGAAGTAGACGGTGGCATCAAGCCCGACAACATCCGCCAAGTCGCCGATGCAGGCGCGGACACCTTTGTGGCGGGCAGCGCGATTTTTGGCAAGCCCGACTACAAAGCTGTGATCGACCAAATGCGTGTCGCTTTGGCGTAAAGCGCAAGCTCAAAGTGGGATTTGGCTTTGTAGGCCAACAATCCATGAACGAGGTAGGCCTGGTTCGAAATATTGCTGTTTGGATTGATTCACGATCACCGAACTGACGGTATCTTTGTTGGTCAAGTTGTCGACGCCGACAAATGCTTCCACGCGTGCCGGACCCACTTGGTAACGTTGGCGTATGCGGGCATTCAGCTGTACAAAACCCGGCGCTAAGCCGAAATCAGTGGCGGTTGTTGTGTTGGTGTCGTTGGCCCACATGCTGGAGCGACTGATCAAGTCAAGACCCGCTTCTAGACCCAGTGCTGGTTTTTTCCCTATAGAGGCAAAGCCTTTTTCAGACCATTGCATTGCAGCAAAGAGTTGGCGTTTAGGAATAGCAGGAAGGTTATTGCCTGCTGCAACAGGAACGGTGCTGGTTGACGTGGTGCTTGTGAAAGCCTGGTCGTATGTGGCGTTGATGAACGTTGCGGAAGCTTGGCTGCGCCAATGGCTGTTAATTTGGTGTCGCAATGCAAATTCAAAACCATCACGTGTGGTTTTAGATGCATTCACATAAGCAGTTCGACCTCCTGAGTTACGGTAAGTCACAATTTCGTTGTCCGTGCCGATCTGAAACCACGCTGCGTCAATGCGTGTGTTTTGAGTCGGCAGCCACTTCATTCCCAACTCTAAATGGTGGCTTGTTGAAGCCGCTAAGTTTGGATTAAATTTCGCACTAGGGTTTTGAATTCCGTTAGGCGTGTACGCAACCTCTGACATGGTTGGTGTTTCAAATCCCTTGCCTTGGTTGACGTAAACGTTCAAGTTGTCCTGTGCATGCCAAGTTAAGCCCAGTACAGGGCTTGTTGCTTTGTAGTCCACACTGTTTGGATTGGGTTGATTTGCAACCATGTCATCACGTGTTTTCAGGGTCACGTTGCTTTGTCGCGCACCTGTCGTCAATGTATAGCGCTCACCTAAAGACCAATTGACCTGCGCAAAGTAATCGCGGTTCTTTGACTCGTTCAGTTCGTTGCGGGTTGTGGTCGTTTTTTCACCGCCAGAAGCATCACCCCCTTGGCGTTGCTCTTGAGCGTGGTCCATATCTGTTCCCACGACCCAGTTCATTTTCTGGCCATCCAATATGTGTGCTTTGCCAGTTGCTTGCAGCCCTAATCCTTCGAATTGACGCTCTAGTCCAGTCCATGCCCCACTGGGGGTGACAACTGGAACAGCGGCCTGGTATTGCAAGTTGCTTCGATTGCCGCCATAGACGCGTGCTTGTAATTTCAAGTCGCTGTCCACCGTGTGTTCAATCACAGCGCCTGTTTGTTCTTGCTTCACCGTTTTTCGCGTGCGTGCAGCAAGAGCCCCTGTGCCCGCTTGTGAAGGATTGGTGGCGAGCTGTGCCGCCGTCAATCCCAATGCATCTTTCGCATAAGGCATATCAAACACGTTCACGATGAACTTGATGCGCGTGTCTGGCATTGCATCTACCGTGATCACGCTGTTGAGTTGTTGTCGGCGTGTGTCGCTGTTGGCGCGATAGCCTTCGATGGCAAAGGTGCTGTAGTCGGCCACCATGCCGACGTTGCCACTGCGTTGGCTGATTTGCCAATCGGTGCGCGTCATGCCAAAAGACCCCGCGTACATCGCAACTTGGGCTTCGGGTGTGTCGCCGGCTTCGCGTGTGAAGGTTTGAATCACGCCCCCCGATGCGTTGCCATACAACTGAGCCAACGGCCCTGTGAGTACCTCCATGCGATCTGTGGAGGTCATGCTGACAGTAGAGGCTTGGCCTTGACCATCAGGCATGGTGCCCGGAATTCCATCGGTGATGAGTCGAATGCCTCGAATGCCAAATGCAGACCGCGCACCAAAGCCGCGGATAGAAATTTGCAAATCCTGTGCGTAGTTGTTGCGATTCAGCGCCACCACGCCCGGAACTTTATTGAGTACATCAGAGATGTTCACCTGTGGGCCTGAACTACGGATCGTGTCTGAATCGATGGTGTAAATCGATGCCGGTGCATCGAATTGCTTTTGTTCCAAGCGACCACTTTGAACCACGATTTCTTTCAGGTCCGTAGCGGCACTTTGCGCATGTACGCTGAAGCTGCGGAAAACGCCGAGACACAAGCAAATGCCGAGAGAAAACGCATGATGGACTTTGCGTTTTTGATGGGTTCTGGTAGGTTTCATGATGCGCAAAAACGTGTGTCATATGAATTTCAGTTTCAGCATCTTATGGCTCGTGATCGCGCTGCGTCTCCTTCTAGAGTCACCTTTGTGCGCGCTGGTTTCTTCCGCTTCATAGAATCTGTCTAACCATGTACACCCATCAATTCCAATTGCAAGCCGCCATCGTCGATCTAGACGGGACGATGCTTCACACCTTAGGCGATTTCGAGGTCGCCTTGAACCGTACGCTCGCTGATTTAGATTTGCCACCCGTCACGCCTGCGTTGGTCGAGCGCACGGTGGGCAAGGGCTCTGAGCATTTGATTCGCTCGGTGTTGACGCACCAACTCGCTTTGCCTGAAGTGAAAGGCTTGGCCAATGTGTGTGAGGCGCGCAGCGTTGCGCATTTGTATGAGCCTGCTTGGCAGCGTTACCAGCACCACTACCTTGCCATCAATGGCGAGTTTGCAACGGTGTATCCCGGCGTGGTCGAGGGGTTGCAGCAGATGTGCGATGCGGGTTTGAAGCTGGCTTGCTTGACCAACAAGCCCTTGTCGTTTGCCAAGCCTTTGCTGCAAGCCAAAGGCTTGGATGGGTTCTTTGCCCATGTGTTTGGGGGCGACAGCTTTGCGCTTAAAAAGCCAGACCCGTTGCCGCTTTTTAAAACATGCGAAGCCTTGGGTGTGATTCCGGCGCGTGCTTTGATGGTGGGTGACTCTAGCAACGATGCCAAAGCCGCTCGTGCTGCCGGCTGTCCTGTGGTGTTGGTGCGTTATGGCTACAACCACGGCGAGTCGGTGGATGGGGTCGATGCGGACGGCCATGTGGATGCCTTGACCCACATTCCGCAGGCCTTGGCGGTGCGTGCCTGAGCCTTTGCTAAACTGAGTCCCATGTTCATTCACCGCAGCACAGTCACAGGTTGTCACGACCGGGGAGCTTGGCCCTGGCGTAGGCCATTTTCTGCGCTCCTCTAAAAGCACCGCGCCAGTTTTTACGAATGGCCGTGCCCGCGCTGATGCACTTTTTTACTGCTCAGCACTTGTCCGAATGAACGTCCCAAGCTAAATGGGGCAGAGCTGTGGAGGCTCACAATGACTGAAACCGAATTCAAACAATTGGCCCAAGAGGGCTACAACCGCATCCCATTGGTGGCCGAGGCTTTTGCCGACCTAGAAACCCCGCTATCGCTTTACCTCAAGCTGGCTCATGTGCAAAACAAGGGCGAGCACAGCTTTTTGCTGGAGTCCGTGGTGGGCGGCGAGCGCTTTGGGCGCTATAGCTTCATTGGTTTGCCTGCACGCACGCTGCTGCGTGCCAGTGGCTTTGGCGAAGCTGCCAAGACCGAGGTAGTGACTGATGGTGTGGTGGTGGAAACCGTTGCCGGCAACCCGCTCGACTTTGTGGCCGATTATCAAAAGCGTTTCAAAGTGGCGTTGCGCCAAGGTTTGCCGCGTTTTTGCGGCGGCTTGGCTGGCTATTTTGGCTACGACACGGTGCGCCACATCGAAAAGAAACTGGTCAACTCGTGCCCGCCTGATGACTTAGGCATGCCCGATATCTTGCTGTTGCAAACCGAAGAGTTGGCAGTGATTGACAACCTATCAGGCAAGCTCTCGCTCATCGTTTACGCAGACCCTGCGCAGACCGATGCTTACTCCCAAGCCCAAGCGCGTTTGGCTGAGTTGAAGCAGCGCCTGAAAGCGCCTGCACAAGCGCCCTCGATTGCGCCATGTGCCAGCTATCCTGCCGAACGCAGCTTTGCGAAAGACGATTATTTGGCTGCCGTGGTGCGTGCCAAAGAACTGATCGCTGCGGGCGACTTTATGCAAGTGCAAGTGGGGCAGCGCATCCATAAAAAGTTCACGGCCAGCCCGCTGTCGCTGTATCGCGCGCTGCGTTCGTTGAACCCTAGCCCGTACATGTATTACTACAACCTCGGTGACGCCCATGTGGTGGGTGCATCGCCCGAGATTTTGGTGCGCCAAGAATCGACACCCGAAGGGCAAAAAGTCACCATTCGTCCGTTGGCTGGCACGCGTCCACGCGGCGCGACGCCCGAGGCCGACAAGGCGGCAGAAGTTGAGTTGATCAACGACCCGAAAGAGCGCGCCGAGCATGTGATGTTGATTGATCTCGCACGTAACGACATCGGCCGCATTGCCAAAACAGGTAGCGTCAAAGTGACCGAAGCTTTTGTGGTGGAGCGTTACAGCCATGTGATGCACATCGTGAGCAATGTGGAAGGTTTGTTGCTCGACGGCGCCGACGGCAAGCCGTTGACCAGCATGGACGTGCTCAAAGCAACGTTCCCTGCAGGCACGCTGACCGGCGCGCCCAAGGTGCACGCCATGGAGTTGATTGACCAACTCGAACCGACCAAACGCGGTTTGTACGGCGGCGCTTGCGGTTACTTGAGTTTTGCGGGTGACATGGATGTGGCGATTGCCATTCGCACCGGCATCATCAAAAACGACACGCTTTATGTGCAAGCCGCCGCAGGCGTGGTGGCCGACTCGGTGCCCGAGTTGGAGTGGCGAGAAACCGAACACAAAGCGCGCGCCTTGTTGCGTGCCAGCGAATTGGTTGAGGAGGGCTTGGAATGATCAAAGCCATTCAAAAAGCCAAGAGCTGCCAATCGATGCAGGATGTGCGCCAACGCATTGACGCGTTGGACGATGTCATCGTGCCTTTGCTAGTTGAACGCAGCGCTTACATGACACAAGCTGCCCGTATAAAGGCAAGTCCCAGTGATGTACGTGACGAGCAACGTATTGAAGCCATTGTTCAACGCGTGCGTGCTTCAGCTTTGACTGAGGGTGGTCGGCCTGATGTGGTCGAGCGTATTTACCGCGACATGATGGAGGCGTACATCGTGTTTGAAGCGCAAGAATTTATACGTTTGCGTGTTGATGAAGATGGGAGCCAAGTATGAAGTTACTCATGGTCGATAACTACGACAGCTTCACGTTCAACATCGTTCAATACTTTGGCGAGTTGGGGGCACAGGTTGAGGTGTTTCGTAACGACGAAATCACGATTGAGGGCATTGCCGCACGCCAGCCCGACCGTTTGGTGATTTCACCTGGTCCATGCTCGCCAGCCGAGGCAGGTATTTCGGTGGCGGCCATTCAGCACTTTGCGGGCAAGTTGCCTATTCTTGGCGTGTGTTTGGGGCATCAAAGCATTGGCGCGGCGTTTGGCGGCAAGATCATTCGTGCGCAAGAGTTGATGCATGGCAAAACCAGTGTTATCACGACCACGCAAGAAGGTGTGTTTGCGGGGCTGCCCGAGAAGTTCACGGTCAACCGTTACCACTCGCTCGCAATTGAGCGTGCATCGTGCCCTGCGTGTCTCAAGGTCACGGCGTGGACCGATGACGGCGAAATCATGGGCGTGCGTCACACCGAGTTGGATATTCAGGGCGTGCAGTTTCACCCGGAATCCATCCTCACCGAGCATGGCCATGCCATGCTGAAAAACTTTCTCTAAAGGCTGGCTATGACTACCACCACACACGCCATCACCCCGCAAGAAGCGCTGCAACGCGTCATCGAACACCGCGAGATTTTTCATGACGAGATGCTGCACATCATGCGACTCATCATGTCGGGCGAGATGTCGCCGGTCATGACTGCGGCGCTCGTCACGGCCTTGCGCGTGAAGAAAGAAACCATTGGTGAAATCACTGCTGCCGCGCAAGTGATGCGCGAGTTCTCCACCAAGGTGGAGGTGGCGGACCGCGCCCACATGGTGGACATTGTGGGTACGGGAGGCGATGGTTCCCACACGTTCAATATTTCAACTTGCGCCATGTTTGTGGCTGCGGCTGCCGGCGCAAAAGTCAGCAAGCACGGCGGCCGCAGCGTGAGCAGCAAGAGCGGCAGCGCCGATGTGTTGGAGAGTTTGGGCGTCAACATCAACCTCGCGCCTGCACAGATTGCCAAAGCCGTTGCCGAGGTGGGCATTGGTTTCATGTTCGCGCCGAATCATCACCCCGCCATGAAAAACGTGGCGTCCGTTCGCAAAGAGTTGGGCGTGCGCACCATTTTTAATATTCTTGGACCCTTGACCAATCCCGCGAGTGCTCCCAATATTTTGATGGGTGTGTTCCATCCCGATTTGGTGGGTATTCAGGTGCGCGCGCTAGAGCGTTTGGGCGCAGATCACGCCTTGGTTGTGTATGGTCGTGATGGTTTGGATGAGGTGTCGTTGGGTGCGTCCACTTTGGTGGGGGAGCTCAAAGACGGCAAGATTCGGGAATACGAAATTCATCCCGAAGACTTTGGTTTTGCCATGAGCAGCAACCGCGCCTTGCGCGTGGAGACGCCCGAGCAATCGCACGCCATGTTGATGGGGGTACTCAACCATCAGCCAGGACCTGCTTTGGACATCGTGGTGCTCAACGCAGGCGTGGCTTTGTATGCGGCCAACGTGGTGAACAGCATAGAAGCCGGCATTGCCAGCGCACGCGCGGCATTGGCGTCGGGCGCGGCCAAGGCCAAGCTTGAACAGCTCGTGGCCTTCAAGGGCTGATCTGCGGATGTGGAACAACCCCGAAGCTTGGATTGCCATGGGCGTGTCGGTGTTGTTCGTTGTGGCGGCGGTGGTGATGCACCGCGTCTTTGTAAATATTTTGAAAAATGATTCGCCATCGCGCGAGCAGAAAGACCAACATGAGTGACATCTTGAACAAAATCGTGGCGGTCAAACACCAAGAGGTGGCGACTGCGCTCAAACGCAAATCACTGGCCGCGATGCGCGCCGATGCAGAAAGCCGTGTGCTCACGCGTGATTTCGTGGGCGCATTGCGTGCCAAGATCGCTGCGGGCTTGCCGGCGGTGATTGCTGAAATCAAAAAGGCCAGCCCTTCCAAAGGCGTAATTCGTGAAGACTTCATTCCTGCCGACATCGCGCAAAGCTATGCCGAGCACGGCGCGGCGTGTTTGTCAGTGTTGACCGACAAAGAGTTTTTTCAAGGGCAGGTTGACTTCCTCAAGCAAGCTCGCGCATCGTGTGATTTGCCGGTGTTGCGCAAAGACTTTATGGTTGACCCGTACCAGGTGTACGAGTCGCGTGTGATGGGCGCAGATTGCATCTTGCTCATCGCCGCGTGTTTGACCGATGCGCAAATGGCCGAGATGGAAGCCATCGCCCGCAATTTAGACATGGCGGTATTGGTGGAGGTGCATGACGCGGCCGAACTGCAGCGTGCACTCAAACTCAAAACACCGTTGGTGGGCATCAACAACCGCAACCTGCGCACGTTTGAGGTGTCGCTCGACACCACGATTGACATGCTCAAAGACGTGCCCGCAGATCGTTTGCTTGTGACCGAAAGCGGCATCTTGCAGCGCAGTGATGTGCAAAAAATGCGCGATGCCAACGTGCATGCGTTTTTGGTGGGTGAGGTGTTCATGCGGGCGACAGACCCAGGTGTGGCGTTGGCTGAGTTGTTTGCTGCGTAAAACCAAAGTGCATGAGCGGCGATTTGTTTGGTGATGATGGCGTATCGACTGGCGTAAGTGTGCCGCGCTTGACCGCGTGGTCGCCGCAAGATTGGCCTGTTCAAGCGGATTGGCAACCGGTACTCCATGCGTTTTGGCGCAGCGCGCAAGGCTTGTCGCTGGCAGCGTTTGTGCAATCGCGGCTCGATGCGGGGGCTGTGATTTACCCCAAACATCCTTTGTGGGCTTTGCAGTTAACGCCTTTGTCGCAGGTCAAGGTGGTCATTCTTGGGCAAGACCCGTACCACGGGCCGCATCAAGCGCAGGGGCTGTCGTTCTCGGTTGCGCCTGGCGTGAAGATCCCACCTTCGTTGCGCAACATCTTCAAAGAGCTGCAGCGCGATTTGAATCAGCCTTTTCCGAGCCATGGCTCGCTCGAAGCATGGGCCAAGCGCGGTGTGCTGTTGCTCAATACCAGCCTCACAGTGGAGGAGGGGCAGCCTGCCAGTCATGCCAAGCGCGGCTGGGAGCTGTTGACCGACGCCTTGTTGTCTGAGGTGGCTCATACGGCACCTGCGTGTGTTTACATGCTTTGGGGTGCGCACGCGCAAGCTAAGGCCGAGATGATTGAGCGTGAAACGCACAGCCAGCCATCGGGGTTTGTGGGTTTGCGCGATGGTGGGGCCCAGTCGCGCGAAGCGCTGGTGTTGAAAGCCAACCACCCTTCGCCATTTTCGGCGTTGCGACCACCACAGCCGTTCATTGGATGCGGCCATTTTGGAAAAGCCAAAGATTGGCTGGCTCAAAAAAATCTCAGCATTGATTGGATTTTGTGAGTCATTTAGATCTGAAAACTCGCGAACAGTTCAAAACTCTGCTATAGTTCGCGATTCGCCGGAGGGGTGCCCGAGTGGCTAAAGGGGGCAGACTGTAAATCTGTTGGCTTACGCCTACACTGGTTCGAATCCAGTCCCCTCCACCAGCGAAAACAACAAGTAGATGCGCCGGTAGGCCTGC
>CANCCJ010000009.1 GCA_947374535.1 Comamonadaceae bacterium
TTTTTTAGATGCCATGTACCCACACCTGCAAGCCTTGAAGCAGGGGCGTGAGTTTGTGCTGTGCGGTGATATCAACATTGCGCACCAAGAGGCCGACCTGAAAAACTGGAAAGGCAACCAAAAAAACAGCGGCTTCTTGCCTGAAGAACGCGCATGGATGACCAAGCTGACCACCGAAGGCGGTATCGTTGACGTGTATCGCCAACTGCAACCCGACACCACGGATGCTTGCTACACATGGTGGAGCAACCGAGGCCAGGCCTATGCCAACAACGTGGGTTGGCGCTTGGATTACCACTTGGCCACGCCCGCAGTGGCGGCGAAGGCGCAAAGCGAGGCGATTTACAAAGACGAGAAGTTCAGCGACCACGCACCAATCACGATTGCGTACGAAGATTTAATTTAAAACGGGTAGCTCACGATCGCTTTCACCGTCCATGTGTCGGTGGCAGCCGTCATGCCTTTACCGACGCCAAAGTTAAAGTCAAACGGCTCGCCCTCGTAATCCAACACCACAAAGGTCGACTTTTCTTGCATAGCACTTGGCAAGACATTGTTGAGACGCCCTTTGCCGTTGTAATACTCCACGCCCAGCGCAACAGAATCAGACACTTTGCGCGCCACTTTGGTGGCCAGCGTGAAGTCGGGTGACCCATGTGTGTAGCCCGTTGAAATGTCCCAACCAAAAATCGGGTTGGTGGCAATCAACCAATCCTTGTTCTTCCAACCGACGATGGTTCTGACCTCCGTGCTTCGGGTGGACTCAGAGAATTGCTGCTTCACCTGCCCCAACTCTAGGTTGACACCACTGAACCAACCGCTGTTTTCGGCCGGCTGAATAGGCAACCATTTGATACGCAGTTTTGCACCTGCTGCATAGTAGTCACCGTCGCCGCTGCGCACGGTGGGAATGTAGAGCCCCACATCCACCGTTTTGGTCAAACCCATTGAAATTTCTGGCGTCACTCGCACGCCATGGTGATTGACGATTTCCCCTGGGTAACTGGGTGTCGTCACACCTTTGGGGGTTGTGTTGATGTGGATTTCCAAGCCCAATTCACCTGGCTGATTGATGTCGTCGGTGTAGACCTGAATCTCGTCCTGTAGCGAGGCATGCGCGCTCGCGACGCACCCTAGCAAGGTGATGCTTTGCCACAAAAAACAAATTGCCTTACGCATGTCAAAACCCACTTGATTCAACGAAACGGGTATTTTCTCCTCATTCATCTACCCAGCTTTGAGAGGGGACTTGTCAGTTGTCCATAGCGCCAAGTTTTCGAAACTCGTACGATGGATCGAATAGTTTTGCTACCAACGACAACCCCAATGAAAAAGCTGATCAATGCTGTGTGGTTTCAAATAGGCTGGTGGGCTTGCATTCTCAGTGCCCGTCAAGGTCTAGAAGTTGCTGCGTTTGTGTTTTGTGGCGCCTTGGTTTGCCTCCATCTTTTTTACACAGACAACACGAGGCAAGAAATTAAGCTGGCAATACTCGTCCTGTTGGTGGGCATCGTGATTGACACTGCGTTTCAATTTTTCTCTGTTGTTTCTTTTTACGGCTGGTCACTGGGTCCACTGAGTCCGTTTTGGCTCTGGGTTCTGTGGGTCATGTTCGCGCTGACATTGCGCTCGTCACTCGCCTTTCTCCACAACCGATTTGCGCTCTCTGCCTTGTTGGGATTGCTGTTTGGCCCACTCACCTACATCTCAGGCGCCAAGCTCGGCGCGGCATCGTTGGACGCCTCGCATATCCACATCGCCATGATTGCGCTGACTTGGATGGTCGTTTTACCCGCCACAGTTTTTCTAGCGCAAACCATAGCGCCTACGCAAAAGGGTTCGCCTTGATGAGCCGTCAGTTGCTTTGACTCGGTGGCATCAACACATCACGCACCTCGACTGACTCCTTGGCTTTTGCTCGGCCAATGCGCCTGATGCACACGTCGCGCACATCAGTCACCATGCTGAGGGGATAAGTCAAGCCTTGCATTTCCATGTATCGAACTTGCACGTGCATCGCCTTACGCCGCCATCATGAAGTCAACGAAATATTCCTTGATTGATTTTGACGTCCATTTGATGGGCTTCTGCCTTCATTACAAGTTGTCATGTGGCTGTTGTCATGCCAACTTAGACCAACATCCCCTTGGTCTCAATGAACTTCACCACCGCCTGCAAGCCATCCAATGTCCGCAAGTTGGTCATGACAAAAGGCTTCAAGCCATTCGCGTTGGTACGCATGCGGATGGTGTCTGCTTCCATCACCGACAAGTCGGCACCCACGTAAGGCGCCAGGTCGGTTTTGTTGATGATGAACAAATCGCTCTTGGTGATACCGGGGCCACCTTTGCGAGGAATTTTTTCGCCCGCCGCCACGTCAATCACGTAGATGGTGAGGTCGCTCAACTCGGGGCTGAAGGTGGCCGCCAAGTTGTCGCCGCCGCTCTCAATAAACACCACGTCGGCATCGGGAAAGTCGACCAACATGCGGTCGATGGCTTCGAGGTTGATGGAGGCATCTTCGCGAATAGCCGTGTGTGGGCAACCGCCAGTTTCCACCCCCATGATGCGTTCAGCCGGCAGCGCACCACTGACCGTCAGCAAGCGCTGGTCTTCTTTGGTGTAGATGTCGTTGGTGATGGCCACGAGGTCGTACTTCTCGCGCATCGCTTTGCACAGCATTTCGAGCAGGGTGGTTTTGCCCGAGCCCACAGGCCCGCCAATGCCCACACGCAGGGGCGGCAGTTTTTTGGTGCGGTGTGCGATGTTGTGCAGGTGCTTCATGATCTAAACAGTCGAGAGTATTGAGTTTCGTGTTGGGCCGAGAGGATGGCCAGCATGGGGGAAAAAGCTTGACGTGTGTCGTCCGTCACTTGCAGTGCGTGACGGACGGCAGGGGCGATGTGTTGCGCGAGTTGGGTCAGGATGCGTTGGCCTGAGTTTTGCCCCAGCGGCACCGACTTGATGGCCGCTTGCACCATGTTTTCGGCCCAGCCAAAGGCATAGGCTTGCAAGCATTGCTCTAGCGAGGCACCGGTGCGCGACAAGGCGAAGGCAAACATCAGTGGATAGGTAGGCACCCAGCGGTTGCACAGGGCCATCGTGTCAGCATCTATTGCCTCTTGATTGCGCAGCCACTCCAACATGGATCGACCCATTTGCTCGGTTTGCAAACGCAGCTCGGCGCTCTCACGGGTGGCGTGCACCCACTGGCTCAAAGCTTTCAGACGCGCGTGGTCAAGTGCTTGCCACGCGGTGATCATTTGTCCCAACACCGCCATATCACCACGCGACTGCGTGAGATGCAATTGGTCGATCAACCAAGTGGCCGCCGTGTGTTCGTCGTGCACCAAGCCGTGGTCAATCGCCGCTTCTAAACCTTCGGAGTACGAGAAGCCGCCAATCGGCAACGCAGGAGATGCAAGCCAAATGAGTTGCAGCAGTGCTGGCGTACTGGCTGTCGTCATGGCCGGCGTTGCGATGGCCGCCTCAGTGGTCATGCTTGCAGTTGGGGCCGTGGACATGGCCGTGTGCGTGAGGCGCGTGGGAATGGCTGTGTTCAGTGTGATCTGCGTCATGGCCATGCGAATGTCCATGGCTGCTGTAGGCGCCACCTTCTGGTTCAAACGCTTCATGCACGGTCACCACCGTCATGTGCATGGCGCGAAGCATGTCAGCCAACACATGGTCGGGCTCGATCTTCAAGTGGTCGGGCTTGAGTTCAATCGGCACATGGCGGTTGCCCAAGTGATAGGCCGCACGCGTCAAATCAAAGGCCGAGCCGTGTTGTGCACACGCGGTGATGCGCAGCACTTCTTGCGGTGCAGCCAGCACGCGCACCAGCGAGCCGTCTTCCAGCACCAGCACATCGCCACCGCGCACCAAGGTGCCGCGCGGCAAAAACACACCCAAGGCGCGCCCTGTGGAATCGGTCGCATCAAAGCGGCTTTTTTGACGCACGTCCCAATCCAGCTCCACCGTAGCAGCGCGTTTGACCAAAGCAGCGGCCAAGCCTTGACCGCCCGTAATTAATTTAGAACAAGTGAGCATCAGAACCTAGTTAGAACAAGAAGTAGCGTTGGGTCATGGGCAAACTCACCGCCGGTTCGCAAGTGAGTAAATGGCCATCGGCGCGCACCGCGTAGGTTTGTGCATCCACTTCCATGCGCGGTGCGTAGTCGTTGTGAATCATGTCACGTTTGCCGACACTGCGAACGTTCTTCACGGCACTCAGTGTTTTATGCAAACCGAACTTCTCCCCAATGCCCGCCGCCAAACCGGCTTGCGACACAAAGGTGAGCGAGCCTCGGTGCAACGCACCGCCATATGCACCAAACATGGGGCGGTAGTGCACAGGCTGCGGTGTGGGAATCGACGCATTGGGGTCGCCCATCGCCGCCATGGCAATGAAGCCACCTTTCAAAATGATGCTGGGCTTGATGCCAAAGAAGGCAGGCTTCCACACCACGAGGTCGGCCCACTTGCCCACTTCCACACTGCCCACTTCATGGCTGATGCCATGTGCGATGGCGGGGTTGATGGTGTATTTGGCGATGTAGCGCTTGACGCGAAAGTTGTCGTGGCGATCGGTGTCACCGACGCCGGCGTCGGCTCCTGAAGGTCGCAGCAAACCGCGCTGTGCTTTCATCTTGTGCGCGGTTTGCCAGGTGCGAATGATGACCTCGCCCACACGGCCCATGGCTTGGCTGTCGCTACTCATCATGCTGATGGCACCGAGGTCGTGCAAGATGTCTTCGGCCGCAATGGTCTCTCGGCGAATACGGCTTTCTGCAAATGCCAAATCTTCGGCAATCGCGGGGTCTAGGTGGTGGCACACCATCAACATGTCCACATGTTCGTCCAGCGTGTTCACCGTGTAAGGACGCGTGGGGTTGGTGGAGCTGGGCAACACATTCGCCTCACCCACCACTTTCAAAATATCAGGTGCATGGCCACCGCCCGCACCTTCGGTATGGAAGGTGTGGATGGTGCGGCCTTTGAAGGCAGCCACGGTGTCTTCCACAAAGCCCGACTCGTTGAGTGTGTCGGTGTGGATGGCCACTTGCGTGTCGGTGGCTTCGGCCACGTTCAAACAATTGTCAATCGCGGCGGGCGTGGTGCCCCAGTCTTCGTGCAGTTTCAGGCCTATCGCACCTGCGTTGATTTGCTCGTGCAGCGAATCAGGCAGAGCCGCATTGCCTTTGCCCAAGAAACCAAGGTTCATGGGGAAGGCGTCTGCCGCTTGCAGCATGCGCTCCATGTTCCAAGCGCCGGGTGTGCAAGTGGTGGCGAAGGTGCCCGTGGCAGGGCCCGTGCCGCCGCCGAGCATGGTGGTCACACCGCTGGTCAAGGCTTCTTCAATTTGCTGCGGCGCAATGAAGTGGATGTGCGTGTCCACGCCACCGGCGGTGACGATGTTGCCTTCGCAGCTGATGACTTCAGTGCCTGGGCCGATCACGATGTCCACACCCGGTTGTGTGTCGGGGTTACCCGCTTTGCCAATGGCCACGATGCGGCCACCTTTCAAACCAATGTCGGCTTTGACGATGCCCCAATGGTCGATGATGAGCGCATTGGTCATCACAGTGTCCACTGCGCCACCAGCTTGCGGGCCGGTGCCTGCCCCGTCACGCGTGCGCTGCGATTGCGCCATGCCGTCGCGGATGGTTTTACCGCCGCCGAACTTCACTTCTTCACCGTAACCCCCCGCTTGCAAGGTGAAATCTTTTTCAACCTCAATGACCAAGTTGGTATCTGCCAAGCGCAGGCGGTCGCCCACGGTGGGGCCAAACATTTCTGCATAGGCGCGTTTGCCGATGGTTGCCATTACGCGTGTCCTTTATCGACTGCACCATTGACCAAACCGCGAAAGCCAAACACTTGGCGATCGCCACTCAAATCCACCAACTCGACCGTGCGTTGTTGGCCCGGCTCAAAGCGCACCGCAGTGCCTGAGGCGATGTTCAAACGCATTCCATGTGCGGCTTCGCGGTCAAAGCTCAAGCCCGCGTTGGTTTCTGCGAAGTGGTAATGCGAGCCCACTTGAATGGGGCGGTCACTGGCGTTTTGCACGACGAGCGTGTGTGTACGTCGGCCTGGGTTGAGGGTGTGCTCACCCTCGTCAATCAACAATTCACCGGGTGTCATGGCAGGGTCCTTAAGCGAAGTTGCTCAACAAGGCGGCGCCCACGACAGCAAACGCTGTACCGCTCACACGTTGCAACCAAACGCGTTGCGCAAACGCACGCTGCCCAACGACAACACCCAACATGTGCAGCAATGCAGTAGACAGCAACATGGCCAACACAGGTGCGACGCTGGTGTCGCCTTGCAAAGCAATGCCATGCGCAGCGCCGTGACACAAACCAAACACACCCACCAACCACAGCGCGGCGCGAACGGACAAGGCATGACGCGCAGCCACCAACACGCCCATCACCAACACCGAGGCGGCAATGATCGGTTCGGTCATTGCACTGTCAAACCCTTGCAAACCCAAGCCAATTCCAGCGGCCATCATGCCGACAAACACCATGGGCGCTAGCCAAACATGACGAACGGCCAAGGCACTCCAAATGCCAACGGCCACCATCGCAGCCAAATGATCTAGCCCTGTCAGAGGATGCAAAAAACCGCTGAAAAATGTCGCGTGCGTGTGTGTCGTTTCAAGGTCCACATGCGCGAATGCACTTGCGCTGATGAGGCACAAACCCATCAAAAAAGAACGGCGAAGAGTCATGAAGGTCAACATAGATGTGGCTTCTAAAAATTCAAACAATGGGTTGATGCACGGTCACGAGCTTGGTGCCGTCGGGGAAGGTGGCTTCGACTTGGATATCGGGAATCATCTCGGCCACACCGTCCATCACGTCAGCACGGGTCAGCACGTTTCGACCTGCGCTCATGAGTTGCGCAACAGTCTTGCCATCGCGTGCGCCTTCCATCACGGCTGCGCTGATGAGGGCCACGGCCTCGGGATAGTTGAGCTTCAAGCCACGGGCTTGTCGGCGCTCAGCCAACAAGGCGGCAGTGAAGATTAAAAGCTTGTCTTTTTCGCGGGGTGTGAGTTCCATAAGTGGTGAAGTATGCAACTTGCGTGCCCTCTTTCTCTGTACCTCGCATGTGGAAAGTTGAAGTATTTGGTGCAAACAAGCCGCCTTGGTGCATGCAGCTGCACCAATGAGCGGCGTCTATCTTGGTGCATTTTTATCTTTTCGAACGGTAATGGTGCACCACAGATGCGCGTGAGTTGCACCTTATAGGCATCGCCTTTCTCCTCTGGGAAGCCATGTTGTTGGCACAGGGTTTGCGATAGGCCTTATGAAGCGCACCGTTATCGCGAGTGCTGATCAACCCCTTTATTTTTGGAGTGACCCCATGATGAATCGTCGAGGAAATCTTAAAGCCCTGGCCGCTGCAGCCGCACTGTCTGTGGGCTCATTTGTCATCGCGCCGCAAGCCATGGCGGCTGACACCATCAAAGTGGGCGTGCTGCACAGCTTGTCCGGCACCATGGCAATTTCTGAAACTGTGTTGAAAGACACCGTGCTCATGGCCATCGACGAGATCAACGCCAAGGGCGGCGTGTTGGGCAAGAAACTTGAACCCGTGGTGGTTGACCCCGCCTCCAACTGGCCTTTGTTTGCTGAAAAAACAAAGCAGTTGCTCGGCCAAGACAAGGTCTCGGTCATCTTTGGTTGCTGGACCTCGGTGTCTCGCAAATCCGTGTTGCCCGTGGTGGAAGAAATGAACGGCTTGCTGTTTTACCCCGTTCAATACGAAGGTGAAGAGCTCAGCAAGAACGTGTTCTACACCGGTGCTGCACCTAACCAACAAGCCATCCCCGCTGTGGATTATTTGATGAGCAAAGACGGCGGCGCTGCCAAGCGTTGGGTCTTGTTGGGTACCGACTATGTGTACCCACGCACCACCAACAAAATCTTGCGCGCTTACCTAAAGAGCAAAGGCGTGGCCGACAAAGACATCGACGAAAAATACACACCGTTTGGTCACAGCGATTACCAAACCATCGTGGCTGACATCAAGAAGTTTTCAGCTGGCGGTAAAACCGCTGTGGTGTCCACCATCAACGGTGACTCCAACGTGCCCTTCTACAAAGAACTCGGCAACGCTGGCTTGAAGGCCAAAGACGTGCCCGTCGTCGCGTTCTCTGTGGGTGAAGAGGAATTGCGCGGTGTGGACACCAAGCCATTGGTCGGTCACTTGGCCGCATGGAACTACTTCATGTCGATCAAGAACCCAGCCAACGACGAGTTCATCAAGAAGTGGTCGGCCTACGCCAAGTTGCACAACATCGCTGGCCACAAAGACAAGCCTTTGACCAACGACCCGATGGAAGCCACTTACATCGGCATCAACATGTGGAAGCAAGCCGTTGAAAAAGCCAAGACCACCGACGTGGATGCGGTGATCAAAGCGATGGCGGGCCAAACCTTCAAAGCCCCAAGCGGCATCACATCCATGATGGATGAAAAAAACCACCACTTGCACAAGTCGGTGTTCATTGGCGAGATCAAGGCGGACGGCCAGTTCAACGTGGTTTGGAAAACACCAGGCCCAGTCAAGGCCAAGCCATGGAGCCCCTTCATCGAAGGCAACGCCTCTAAGCCTGATGAGCCTGTGAAGAAGTAAACCTTTCTCCGAGGGATGAACTTGGGGGAGGGCCATGCCCTCCCCTTTTTTATTGGAATTTGGATGACCTGTTTTTCTCTACCTGTGTGGACACGCCAGCTTGCATGGCGCACGGCTTGTGCGGTTGCGCTTGGTGTGCTGAGCCACACATCCGCATTGGCCCTCACCACCGAGCAAGCGCGTGCACTCACGCTGGGCGACACCGACGCACGCATCACGGCGCTACAAAAAGCCCTAGCAGCTCCGGATGTCAAAACAGCCGCCTTCTTGCAGGCGATGGCCGACGATGCGGTGAAAGTCAATGGCACACACGTGCTGATCGTGCACGACGGCAAAGCGACCGACCCCGTGAGCGGCGAAGCCACTGCGCTGCCTGATACCGCAGAAGACGTGATCAACAACAACCGCATGCGCGGCGAAATTGACGCTGCTTTGTCCGCGTTGCAACTACTCAGCCCCGATGTCGCGCTGCGCACGCAAGCGGCCAAATCGGTACTGAAAGAACCTGACCCAACCAAACTGGTCATGCTGGACAAAGCCTTGGCCAGCGAGTCCAACGAGGACGTGAAAAAACAAATGCTATTGGCCCGCGCCGCCATTTTGCTCAACAGTGACAATGCACAAGAGCGCTTTGCGTCGGCCAAAACTTTGGCAGAGAGCCAAACGCCGGACACCCAACTCTTGCTCAACCAACGCTTAAGCCAAGAAGAAGACAAACAAGTACGCGCGCAGTTGCAAACTTCGTTGCTCACCATCCAAGCAGCCCTGAACTGGGGCGAAAAGCTAGGCGCTTTGTTCACCGGCATCAGCCTTGGATCTATCTTGTTGCTGGTGGCTTTGGGCCTCGCCATCACCTACGGTTTGATGGGCGTGATCAACATGGCGCACGGCGAGCTGATGATGATTGGCGCTTATGCCACCTACGTGGTGCAAGGCTTGTTTCGCCAATATTTACCGGGCATGTTTGACGCGTATTTGTTAGTGGCAGTACCTGCTTCATTCCTCGCCGCCGCCTTGGTGGGTGCCGTGCTGGAGCGTTTGGTGTTGCGCCACTTGTATGGTCGCCCGTTGGAGACGTTGCTGGCCACATGGGGCATCAGCTTGGTGTTGATGCAAGGTGTGCGCAGTATTTTTGGTGCGCAAAACGTGGGCGTTGAAAACCCCTCATGGATGAGTGGCGGCGTGCAGCTGCTGGCCAACCTATCGCTGCCCTACAACCGTTTGATCATCATCTGCTTTGCGCTGTTGGTGTTGGTTGGCATGACGCTGCTGATTGGCAAAACGCGTTTGGGTTTGTTCGTGCGCGGCGTCACCCAAAACCGCCCTATGGCGTCGGCCTTGGGTGTGAACACCGCACGCATTGACACCTACGCGTTTTCGCTCGGTTGTGGCATTGCTGGCTTGGCCGGTTGCGCCCTCAGCCAAATCGGCAACGTCGGCCCAGACCTCGGCCAAAGCTACATCGTCGACGCCTTCATGGTGGTGGTGCTGGGTGGCGTGGGCCAACTGGCAGGCACGGTCTACGCCGCAATGGGTTTGGGCTTGATG
Organism: Comamonadaceae bacterium; assembly: GCA_947374535.1. The sequence continues at coordinate 10,201 of CANCCJ010000009.1, forward strand.
AACAAATTGCTCGAGGGCGTGGCCGGTGCTGTGCTGGCCAAGATAGCGGTGCTGGTATTCATCATCGTGTTCATCCAAAAACGCCCACAAGGCATCTTTGCCATGAAAGGCCGCAGCGCGGAAGCATGACATGACAACACACAACTCTTCTACTTTGCAACTGCCCCAGACGCCTGCTTTGTTGGGCACCAAAGGTTGGATACTTTTCTTAGCCGCTTTCATCACCGTTTGCGCGGTGGTGCCGGTTCTTAACTTGTGGGTGCCGACAGACAGCGTCTTTCATGTGAGCGACTACGCCGTGGCGCTGGTCGGCAAGATCATGTGCTACGCCATCTGCGCACTGGCGATGGATTTGATTTGGGGCTACACCGGCATCTTGTCGCTGGGTCATGGCTTGTTCTTTGCGCTGGGCGGTTATGTGATGGGCATGTACCTGATGCGCCAAATCGGCACTGACGGCAACTACAAAAGCAACCTGCCCGACTTCATGGTGTTCCTCGATTGGAAAACTTTGCCTTGGCACTGGACCTTCAGCGATAGCTTCATCGCCACGCTGTTGATGATCGTGCTGGTGCCGGGCGTGTTGGCCTTTGTGTTTGGCTACTTTGCATTTCGCTCGCGCATCAAAGGCGTGTACTTCTCCATCATCACGCAGGCCATGACCTTTGCCGCCATGCTGCTGTTCTTTCGCAACGAAACCGGCTTTGGTGGCAACAACGGCTTCACCGATTTCAAACGCATCTTGGACTTGCCCATCGCCACACCCGCCATGCGCATGACCCTGTTTGTGCTGACAGGTTGGGCTTTGTTGATGAGCTATTTGTTTGCCCGATGGTTAGTGCAAAGCAAATTTGGTCGCGTGCTGCAAGCCGTTCGTGATGCGGAGAGCCGTGTGATGTTTTCGGGCTACTCGCCCCTGCCCTACAAACTGACCATCTGGGTGATCTCGGCGGTGATGTGCGGTATTGCCGGTGCTTTGTATGTGCCTCAAGTGGGCATCATCAACCCCAGCGAAATGAGCACGGCCAACTCGATTGAAATCGCTGTGTGGGCGGCCGTGGGAGGCCGCGCTTCATTGATTGGCCCCATCGTCGGTGCGTTCTTGGTCAACGGCATGAAGAGCTGGCTGACCGTGACTGCACCTGAATTTTGGTTGTACTTCTTAGGCGCCTTGTTCATCGGCGTGACCTTGTACATGCCGCACGGCGTGGTGGGCTTGATTCAAAAAATCAGCGCCAAGAAAGATGCCGAGGAGCGCGTATGACCCCCGATCTGTTTGACGAAGGCGCTGAGCGCTTAGCCACCCACCAAGCGCGTGTGGTAACTGAGGTCAACTCGGGCGACCGCAGCGCCAGCTATGGCCGTGTGCACGAAAGCGGCTCGCTTGACGTGACCCATGGGCGCATCTTGTACTTGGAAGATGTGCACGTGAGCTTCGATGGGTTCAAAGCCATCAACGGTTTATCACTCGACATTGCGCCTGGCGAGCTGCGCTGCATCATCGGACCCAACGGCGCTGGCAAGACCACGATGATGGACATCATCACCGGCAAAACCAAACCCGACTCGGGCCAAGTGTTCTTTGGCAGCACCATCGACTTGCTGCGCCACAACGAACCCGAAATTGCACAACTGGGCATTGGACGGAAGTTCCAAAAGCCCACCGTGTTTGAACGTTTGAGCGTGTTTGAAAACTTAGAGCTGGCCCTGAAAACACACAAGGGTGTGGCCGCATCCATGTTCTTCCAACTCAACGGCACGCAGCGTGACCGCTTGAGCGAAGTGCTGCAGACCATCCACTTGGAAGCCAGCGTGGCGCGACAAGCCGGCAACCTGAGCCACGGCCAAAAGCAATGGCTAGAGATTGGCATGCTCCTCATGCAAGACCCCAAACTCTTGCTGCTCGACGAGCCCGTAGCCGGCATGACCGACTTTGAAACCGAACGCACCGCCGAACTTTTTTTGACCCTCAAAGGCAAACACTCGCTGATGGTGGTGGAGCACGACATGAGCTTCATCAACACCATCTCTGACATCGTCACCGTGCTGTGCGATGGCTCGGTGTTGGCGCAAGGCACGCTGGCCCAAGTGCAAGCCGACGAGCGGGTGATTGAGGTGTACTTAGGCCGCTAAACCTGACCTTGACTATGCAAACCAACGACATGCCTTTACTCCAAGCATCCAACATCAACCAGTATTACGGTGGCTCGCACATCCTGCGCGATGTGAGCTTTGAGGCCAACTTAGGCCGCATCACCGTGCTGTTGGGCCGCAACGGCGTGGGTAAAACCACGTTGCTCAAATCGCTCATGGGCGCGGTGCCCATTCGCGATGGCAGCATATCCTTCAACGGCGCGTCCATCGAACGTGCCGCGCCTTATGAACGCGCGCGGGCAGGCATTGGCTATGTGCCACAGGGGCGCGAGATTTTTGCGCGCCTCACGGTGGAAGACAACTTGCGCATGGGTCTCGCCACCCAGCCTGCGGGCACTGATATACCAGCGGAGTTGTTTGAACTGTTCCCCGTATTGAAGCAAATGCTGCATCGCCGAGGTGGCGATTTGTCGGGCGGGCAGCAACAGCAACTGGCGATTGCGCGAGCTTTGGCTTCTGGCCCCAAGCTGCTGGTGTTAGACGAACCCACCGAGGGCATTCAACCCAGCATCATCAAAGACATTGGCCGCGTCATTCGCATGTTGGCCAGTCGCGGTGACATGGCGATTTTGTTGTGCGAGCAGTATTACGACTTTGCTGAAGAACTTGCAGACGACTACTTGGTGATGGAACGCGGTGAGGTGATTGCACGCGGGTTGGGTTCAGACATGCAGCGTGATCACGTTCGTCAACTTGTTGCTATCTGAGTTGTCGTTCGTGAAGGTTTCTCGCCGGAGGGCATCAGGCGATGCGTGTGGGGCGGCTTCCTCATGCTGGGGTACCAGAAATCGTCAGCCGCCCCACACGCACCGCCTGATTTGTTGGCGGCGAAAGATGTGTCTCGTACATAGTTTCGTTGGCGCACTTTGACATCGACACAGAGCTAGAGCCAAGCAAGCAATGTCCCATCAAACGCAAAGCGGAGATGGGACTCAGTTGAACCGAACCGAAACAAAGCAGGCCGCAGTCTGGGGGTAGAGGCCTTGGGCAGGTTCCTCAGCTGGGGTACCAGAAGTCGTCACCTGCCCAAGGCCTCTACCCCCAGCGAGCCCAGCAAAAAAAACTACATAGCCCAAATACGCGGCGGCTTATCCGCCATAGCCCACAAGCCCCGCCGCCAAGCTGCCCAAACACCCCGCAACAACGTCTGCGCAGGCTCCACCAAAGGCGACAACGTGCGCAACACCACCATGCGTGGATGCGGCGACGTCACACCCGCCACCAATCCCGCGGGTGCCACCTCGGTCAACTCACGCGCCAACGACAAAGCCAAGTCGCGGCGCTCGCGCGGCAGATCGGCACCACACGCAAATACCAAGGTTGCCATGCAACGGTACTTGGCCAAACCCAAAGGGCCATCCATCAAGCGTGCGTCTCGTGCATCCAATAAACCCCGCTCTAGCCACACGCCTGCCACCTCCATGTGCTGCTGCAATTGACCGCGTTCAAATGGCAAGTTGGCCTTGGGCAGACCAAGGGCGGTGATGTCCCACGCCATCATCTCGGCTGTGGGGGCAAGGTCAAACACCGCATGGTTCAAACCGTGGCAACCGTTGTAGGCAATGGTTTCTAGCGGCAGCCACTCCAGGCGCGCGCCTGCGCCCACATGGGCTTTCACTTGCTGTGTGGCTAAGCCCTGTTCGCTTCGGTAAAAACGCGTGGCACCGGGTGTGGTCAACAACGCATGTGTACCTGACCCCAAGTGCAGCTGAATGTCCAACATGTCGCCACCCACCAAACCACTGGGCGGATGCACCAACACGTTGTGACACACGGCGTCACCTTCGGGGTAGAGGCTTTGCAACACGCGCAGCGGGCCTTCGTGCTCGAACTTCGCCACCGTGCGCTTTGCGGCAAGCGTGTAGTCGAGTTTGAGATGTGCTTGCCAACCGCTCATGTCTTGCCTTGTTTTGGTGCCGAAAAATAAATCAATCGATTACATGGTGCGAAGCGCACATAACCAGTGCAGACCAACGCGTCGTTTGCACAGTTTAGGGCGCCTCCACTGGCGCACCAATTGCTATGTCAATGGGTGATGTCCGTTCTTTCTTTGTCCTCTAAGCGCGCAAGCTGTATTGCGGCATTGCATTTGTGCCTTGCAGGCTTCGTGCCAGAGACACGCGCCGATGGCTTAGACATACATTTACTCGCACACGCCGTGATACCCGAGGTTGAAATTCACGGCCAGTACGACACCGCTAGCAGCGACAGCGCATCAGACGGCAGCATCCGTGCTGAACGTATGGCACAACAAGTGCTGATCAGACCGGCCGATGTTTTAGAAAACATCCCCGGCATGGTGGTGACCCAACACTCAGGCGATGGCAAGGCCAATCAATATTTTTTGCGCGGCGTCAACCTAGACCACGGCACCGACTTCGCCACCACCATCAACGGTGTGCCCGTGAACCTGCCCACACATGCGCACGGCCAAGGCTACAGCGATTTGAATTTTCTAATGCCCGAGCTGATCCAACGCATGGACTATCGCAAAGGACCCTACGCCGCGCAAGACGGCGATTTCTCGTCTGCTGGCTCCGCCAACTTGGTGTACCGCACACAGATTGACCAACCCTTCAGCAACATCACTTGGGGTCAGCGTGGCTACGTGCGCGGCATGGCTGTCGGTTCACGCACCATTGGTGATGACATCACCTTACTCACCGCCGTAGAACGCACCAACAGCGACGGCCCATGGGCCGTACCCGAAGGCTTGCGCAAAACCAACGCACTAGTCACGCTGAGTGGCGGCAGCGCATCACAAGGCTGGTCCACCAGCCTGATGGCTTACCGCGCGCACTGGACCTCGACTGACCAAATTCCCCAGCGCCTCATCGACCAAGGCGTTTACCAAGGCCAAACTTTTGGCCGCTTTGACTCACTTGACCCCAGTGATGGCGGCCAAACCAGCCGGGCTAGTCTATCGGGCGAATGGCACCAGCGCACGCGCGACAACGCGCGCAAGGTGAGTTGGTTTGTCATGCAATACGACCTTGATTTGTATTCCAACTTCACTTACCAAATGACGCCCATGGGCGATCAATTTGCGCAACGCGACTCGCGCACTGCCTACGGCGCGCAGACATCACAGTCTTGGTTCATCGATGCATCAGATACCACGTCCATCATCAACACAGTGGGTTTACAACTACGTCAGGACCAAATTCAAGTGGGGCTTGACCAGACCACAAACCGACAAGTCACCAGCCAAGTGCGCGCAGATGATGTGCGGCAATCGTTGGTCGGTGTTTACGGCGAAAACAACACGGCATGGTCTAAGTTTTTCCGAACCGTGACCGGCCTTCGCTTGGACCAATTCGACGCTCAGGTGCAAAGCACGCTCGTTTCAAGCACTGCGACCAACCAGCAAAGCCAACGGGTATCGCCTAAGTTTTCGGTCATCTTGGTGCCCTGGGAGGTAGAGACCGAGATTTTCTTCAACGTGGGGCGCGGCTTCCATAGCAACGATGCGCGCAGCCATGCGGGCCTGACGCGCTCGCAAGGGGAAGAGTTAGGCCTACGCACACAGGCCCTACCGCATGTGCAAACCAGCCTCGCCTTATGGCGTTTGGACTTTGACTCGGAGTTGCGCTACTTAGGCGATACAGGCAGCACACAGGCGGGTCGACCCAGCGAACGCACGGGACTTGAATTCAACAACCGATGGACACCCACGCAACATGTTTCCCTAGATGCCAATTTAGCTTGGAGCAAGCCACGCTATAGCGACTACAGCCCTGCTGGCGACCACATTCCAAACGCCGTGCAAAAAGTCGCTCACGTCAGTGCGGCCGCAAACCACATTGGCAGCTGGTCTTTTGCACTCGGTTTGCGCTACATCGGCTCGGCAGCTTTGGTGGAGGACAACAGCTTGCGTTCTTCGGCCAACATCACCACGCAACTGCGCATCGCCAAAAAGGTAAGCCCCAAGCTCGATTTATCGCTTGATGTATTCAACCTTGCCAACCGTAAAAACAACGACATTCAATACGCCTACACCTCACGGCTGATCGGCGAACCTGCCGCAGGGGTGAACGACTTACACATTCATCCCGCAGAACCGCGTACTTTGCGTGCAAGCCTACGCCTGAGGTACTGAGCCACCTACACTTAACAGGTGACTTCAAATACAAACCAACAAATCGCCATCATTGGCGCAGGCCCCGCTGGCCTGATGGCTGCTGAAACGCTCAGCGCCGCAGGCGTTCACGTCCACGTTTACGACGCCATGCCCTCAGTCGGACGCAAGTTTTTGCTCGCGGGCTTAGGCGGGCTGAACCTGACGCACGCCGAACCCTTCGACATCTTTGTCACCCGCTACGCTGAACGCGCTGACGCGTGCGCCGCGTGGCTGAAAAGCTTTGACGCTTCGGCCATTCGCGAATGGGTGAAGGGGCTCGGCCTTGACACTTTTGTGGGCAGCTCGCAGCGCGTGTTTCCCACTGACATGAAAGCCGCGCCGCTCTTGCGAGCTTGGTTGCACCGCTTGCGTCACCCCACACAAGGCGTGCCTGTGACCTTCCACATGCGCCACCGATGGAACGGTGGGCTGCAACACGAGGCGCCGGCTGCCCACCAATTCGCTTTGAGTTTCGACACACCGCAAGGCCCACACACGGCGCACGCCGATGCCGTGTTGTTGGCACTGGGCGGTGGCAGTTGGGCCAAGCTGGGCTCGGATGGCGCATGGCAACCATGGCTGGGTGCGTTGGGCGTTGACGTTTCTCCCCTGTTGCCAGCGAACTGCGGTTTTGATGTGCGCTGGAGCACGCATCTGTCCAGCCAATTTGCAGGCACACCGCTCAAGTCTGTGGCGTTGTCATTCACCGACAGCCAAGGCCGCACCTTCAACCGCAAAGGCGAGTTCGTCATCACCGCCACCGGCGTGGAAGGCAACTTGGTTTACGCCGCATCCGCCTTGCTGCGTGATGAAATCGCACGCCATGGCAGCGCGGTCTTGTCACTCGACCTCAAGCCCGACTTCACGCCCGAACGCGTGCTGGCCGAGGTCAAACACCCACGCGGCACGCGCTCGCTGAGCAGCCATTTGAAAAGTCGCCTCAACCTCACCGCCTTGCATTTGGCGCTGTTGCACGAAATGTTAAGCAAAGAAGTCATGAACGACGCCGCGCAACTGGCAGCGGCCATCAAACACTTACCCATCACGCTGACCGCCACGCGCCCCTTGGACGAAGCCATCAGCAGCGCAGGCGGCGTGCGCCTAGAAGCGCTGGATGCACATTTGATGGCCACCGCATTGCCCGGCTTGTTTGTGGCGGGTGAAATGCTGGACTGGGAAGCACCCACCGGCGGCTACTTGCTGAGCGCCTGTTTGGCCAGCGGTCGCGTGGCGGGCCAAGGCGCTGCCAAGTTTTTGCAGCCACTATGATTGCGTTATTACTTAGTTTCAAATCGTTTTAACCATGTTCCGCACCCTGCTCAAATCAAAGATCCACCGAGTGGCGACGACGCAATGCGAATTGCACTATGAAGGCTCCTGCGCCATCGATGAAAACCTGCTGGACGCCGCCAACATTTGTGAGAACGAACAAGTCCACATCTGGAACATCAACAACGGCGAACGCTTCATCACCTACGCCATCAAGGGCGAGCGTGGCTCGGGCATGATTTCGGTCAACGGCTCTGCCGCCCGCCGCGCCAGTGTGGGTGACTTGTTGATCATTGCAGCGTTCGCGCAAGTGCATGAGAACGAAGTGGCCACCCACGAAGCACAACTGGTGTTTGTGGATGAACACAACCAACAAGTGGGCTTGCGCCACCATGTGCCCACGCAGGCGGCACCGGGGCATGGGACGGATGAGTGTTGAGCTGATTTACACCACGACAAACCCGCTTGATAGCGGGTTTTGTTTTGCACGCACCCAATCAAACACACTGAAATAGGACGCCCTGAGGTGGTGACTTTGAAACACTATTTACTTTTCTTGGGAATGTATGGCGTCGGAATTTCACTCGTGTTGGGGTGGGTTGTTGCTTTGGCAATTCCCAAGCGCTATGCAAAACACGTCGACACACTGGCAAAGCCGCTGACGTATGTGGCCTTTATTTTACGGCCGCGTGCTCGGTTCTTTATTTGTTCTATCCGAACTTCATTGACCATTTAGAGCCCACCATCACGCAAATCACCTTGATCTGGATGCAAGGTGGCAACTTGTATCCGCCTATTGATGCCCCATCCATGCATGGACTGCTTTATGGCCCAGCACTTTATTGGATTCAATACCCATTTTTAGCGATTGGTAGTGATCTCATCTTTAGCTCAAAGCTGCCCAGCGTGATTGCTTTCAATGCTGCGTGGTGTTTACTTTTCTTCACCTACAAGAACTCGCTATCCAAAGCGTATTTGCTTTTGTTGCTGCCTTTCAATCTCATCCTTTTCTGGAATCGCGCAGAACCTTACTTTTTCTTACTCGTTGGGCTTGCGATTGTTGTCACTGAACGCTCGCCAAAGGCCTGGGCGCTTCTGCTTGGGGTACTGGCGGGTTTAGCAAGCTCCTTAAAGGCGCATGGTGTTTTGTACATCCTGCCTTTTCTCATTTTCTTTGGTACCTACTCAGCTCGAGCGGCTGTTGAATTTGCGGCTGCGTTTGCAGTGATTTTCCTCAGTTTTTTTCTGAATGACGGAACGTCGCTCATTCAATATTTTGAGTATTTGAAATTAGCAGCAAAGCACGGCGTCTCGTTTGCTTACTTAGAACGAAATTTGTTTTTTCTGTTGTTTGCATGTGCACCTATTGCACTGACGTTCAGACACACCACAACATCAAAGTTCGCCGCTGTCAAATGGGCGGGGATTCTTTTTATTGAAGTCCTCGTTGCCATTGCTGGGTCAAAGCCTGGTGCGGGCGTTCATCATCTGATACCAATCTTGGTTTTGAATTCTTACCTTTACGAAGTTCAGCTACGAAAAGTTGCGAACATTGAAATCAAGTTTTTTGGCGTGAAGATTGGGTTTGCAATTCTGGCCTTGTATGTAATTTCATTTGTTTGGAAAAACATTTACGACTCAGAAATAAAAAGCTATGAGGTCATCGAATCGCAATCTCAAGCGACGTATGAAATTCAAATCTTGGGCAAGACTTACCCGAACTTGTTAATGGGCGTCACAGACAAAGAAAACGAGAACTACCGCCTCACATTCCTGAGGCCCTACTTGGTCAAACCTTTAGCGCCGCAGTTTGAATATGCAGGGTTCATGGACTTGGGATACTCTGGCATTTCCGATCAACCATTTGCCGATTCACTACGCCGATGTAAGTACAGGTATATCGCCACGCCCAAGACCGGTTTTCCGTTTTCGATCATGAACTTCTACACCGACGAACCGCTGTTTTCAGAGTCAACAAGAAGCGCATTTCGTGAGCACTACCAACCGCACCATAGTGGCAACTTCTTCACTGTTTATGCGTGTCATGAGTGACCCTCATCAAACGCACGATCTCAACCATCGTGCGTTTTGCTTTATGGGCTCGCTTAAAAGCTAGTTTGCCGACTGGTATCTCCACGGTGGTGGAATGTCGGTTTAATTTACCCTTTGCTTAAGCGTTACTGCGACCAGAGTCACCAAGGCTCAATGACTGTATCCATGGCGAATACTCGTTGCAGCTTTCTGTGCACCAAAGCACAGCAAGAGGCTATATGTGGCGAATAGTAGCTTCGCGCACACTTGAAGAATCTCATTCTTTTCTAGCATACGCACACCCTCTTGATTAAGACTTGCCAATTGCAAGCAAACAAAATTCTATTGAGGGTTGTGTCTTCATTCAATACTCAATGTGCTCTAGAACCAATAGCGTATTGTTTGGTGCGCATAGTGGATTTAGCATTTCCGCATGTTTAAAAAATCCACGACTTCTAGTTTTTTTCTTATTGCTTGTCTCGTTATAAACATTGCAACTTTTCCGTCGGTCTTTGGAGAAACAGGTAAATCTAATACCTCCCAAGCTCCACTTGGTAATGACGATCAAGAGTTCATGTTTACGGGTCGCTGTCCGACTGGGAATACCTATCGCATTCATTCGTACCAAATGGACGTGGATGGTTTAACTCAAGCGTTTTATGACTACGAGGGACCTGCTGGCAAAGGAACTGTCAGGACAAATGCTCCGCCTAAAAAAATGGCGCTGCGTGTTTGCAACGCATTCGCAGATATCGCCGATGGATCCAAGTATGACTAATGCAACCGATTCGAGCAACAAATTACAGGGAACGAAATGAGATTCGCCGTCGTGACATCCTTTATTACCTTAACCCTCATCTTGTTCGCCTGTGCGATCTCTATTGCGATTCTTTCTTGGGTTTACTCAGGTAGTCTTGAATCCAAAAAATCCCCAGAGCCAAAAATTGAAATCAAATGGGGTGAAGGTAGTTAGTTGCCTTCGAGCCTCCGTATAAAACTCTTTTTTTATCACTACTTTCATGAAACGCATTATTTTTGTAATTTCAATTTTTTTATCGATCATTGGGATTTGCACCGCATCAGTTCTCATCCTGAAAGGGCCATCAAAAGTCACTGATCCAAAATATATTAAATCAACACCAACGATTGAAATCAAATGGGGAGAAGGCTCTGAAGCTGGTATTCCAGACGCAGCCATAACTAAGTGACAGTGGATTGATCGTCTCAAGCATCGTGTGCTACTGCGCAAAGCTTATGGGGTCATGCAACACCGGAATGTTTATTTTTAAAACGACTGAAGGTTCTGTGAGGATGCACTTGCAGTGCTTATCAAACTAGTGTTTCTTCAGCGAATACAAACAATGCTCTAGAACCAATTTGCTATTGAGATAGCAACGATCTAGTTCTCTAATGAGCATGCATATTTCCAACGGAGGTCACATGAAGTCGAATTTAAAGAAGTCAGTCACATGGGTTTTCGTCTTCACAGCCTTAAGCTTTGCCGTGTCTGTGTATTCTGAAAGTCACACAAGCACTGCAAACTCTTATGCGCCAAAGAACTCACTGGAAAATCAACATTCCGTGAAAGTTGAGAATATTTCTATCGATTATTCAGATGCACATGCTGAACTCATGAAAAAGCCGGATGAAATTTTGGTCAGCGCTTTTTGAAGATGAAACTCGACAGTGTTATGCATCATTCAACTTCATCATTTCATTTATCGCTTGCATACAAATTTTCGAACGAACCAACGCGCGATCGATTGGAACACCCACTGTTAGAAGTTCTAGAAAGCGTTCATCAAACGGGCTCAATCAGCAAAGCGGCAAAACACTTGAGGCGCTCATATCGCTACGTTTGGGGAGAGTTGAAACATTGGGAATCAGAACTGGGTACAAGCTTAATTATTTGGGGTCGGACGGGTAAAGGTTCTGGACTAACACCGCAAGCCATTCAATTTCTCATGGCAGTCTCTAAATCCCAAGTTGATTTAGCACCCCAAATAGCGCACATAAAAAATCACCTCGAACAATGCGTCACTGTTTTGAAGATTATCCCTGCGCCGGAAAATGCTCAAAAATGTGAAACATTTTTAGCTACCGTTTAGCCAATCGTGAGCATCATCGTGACGCATCTGTCATTGAATTTTAATTAAGCACGAACCGATAATAATTATCATAGTTACATCATGAGTGCAGTTTCCAACAAATCCCTTCTCATCGTTGACGACCATCCGGTCTATCGTGATGCATTGAGCGAAAAACTTGCACGTGAATTTATTGTTTCTGGCATTGAAGTCTCAGTTGCAAGTAGCGCCAATGAGGGCCTAGAGCGCATACAGCACACGAACAGGAACTGGATCATTTTGCTCGACATACTGATGCCCGGATTGAGTGGTCTTGCCGGAATTAAAGTTTTTAAAGAACGCAGCAACGTCCAGCACGTGGTGGCAATTTCCGGACTGGATGAGCACGCATGGGAACAGAAAACAGTTGCTGCAGGTGCCTCTATGTACCTGTCAAAAAATAGCACTGCAGAATTTATCATTCGAAAACTCAAACCCTTGATTGATCTTGAAACACACGATGTCATCGTCAGCCAGCGAGTAGACCCCAAAGAGTTTCGGCTCACGCAAAGGCAACTAGAGGTTCTTGATTTAATTGCAAAAGGACATCCGAACAAAGTGATCGCTGATTACCTCAACATCAGTGAGCAAACCGTCAAGATTCACATTAATCTGACGTTCAAAGAATTACGCGTATTTAATAGAACGCAAGCTGTTCTCATGGCTCAGAAACATCAACTGTTACCCTGATGTTTCTGAGTTAATGGAATTTTTCTCATCATCACCAAGGATAGCAAGCCGTGAATCAAAGCACAGAATCAACGGCAAGTAAAAACCTTGGTTTGATAAAAGACGAAATGAACACCGTCTATCTGTTGCGTGAAAAATCGGCACACATCACAAAGGCAGCACGCTCTGCCACGGTTGCGAATGTATTGGCACCTTTGACCTGCATTCCCATGTTCATAGACGAAGTGGTCTATTCAAATTTGGTCATGTGGCTTATCTACATGCTTGCTGCCGTGAGCGTACGGACATGGATGATTTTCAGATTGGCGCACGAAGCTGAAAAAATTATTGACCCAAAACGCAATTTACAAATCATCACGGTTTCACTTGGCTTAGTGGGTTTCGGTTGGGGCTTAGGTTGGATTTTGCTGGCACCCGATTTGCTGATGGTGAATCGGATGATCTATGTGTACATGACGACCGCCGCCATGATTTCGAGCATGTTTGCATACAGCGTCAACACACCGACGTTTTTGGCTTTCACTTTGCCCATCATGATCCCATCATTGAGTTCAGTTTTATGGACTGCCAATTTTTTTCCATGGCCATTTACTGTTGGACTTGCGTCGCTCTATCTCATCGTTTTCAAGATTGCCAAAAGCTTCGCACAAACCTTCCAAGAATCTATACGCCTTAGATTTCGCAACGAACGGCTTTATCAAGAGCTGGCAGCTGAGCGCGATCAATCAATCGCGGCTAATGTTGCTAAATCAAAGTTTATTGCTGTCGCAAGTCACGATTTGCGTCAACCCATGCATGCCGTAAACGTGTATCTTGAATTGATCCAGCTTGATGACTTACCACCGTCAGAAAAGAAAATTTTCTCAAAGATTGCAAGTAGCATCACGACACTGAACGCCATGTTTGACTCGTTGTTAAACATCAGTCAGCTTGATGCGGATGTGATGCAAGTCAGCCATCGTGCTTTTAGTTTGAATGATCTTGGTTATTTCATTCGCGACCTAGCAGAGGCAACCGCACTTAGCAAAGGTTTAACGTTCAACCTTATCTGTCCCGATTTGGTCGTTCACGGTGACAAATTGCTACTGCAACAAATCATAAGCAACCTCGTCTCAAATGCCATTCAATACACTGAAATCGGAGGAGTCGAACTTCGATTTAAAACTAAAGAGGAATGCTTAGTCATTGAAGTTAGTGACACAGGGTGCGGCATTGCTGAAGCCGAGCAAGCTCAAATTTTTAACGAATTTTTCCGAGCTGACAGAACGAGATCCTTGCACGACGGTCTTGGACTGGGCTTATCCATCGTTCAACGCTTGAGCCATTTGATAGGCGCAGAAGTCAGCGTGTTTTCTGAGATGTATGTGGGCTCTCGCTTCACCGTCACGACAAATTTTTTGGTCTCCACCAGTGAGGAAAATGCATCACTAACTAGACCCGCTTTGAAGACGCCACATCCAAACCACGTTCTTCACGGCAAGCACATTGCAGTGATCGAAGACAACCCCATCATTGTTGAGGCCTATAGACACACGCTGGCAAGCAAAGGGGCTTTCGTTCAGGTGTTGTCAGAGCATGAGGATGAATTAGTCACACAGCTTGAAACCATTGACCACTTAGATTGCATCCTTTGCGACTATCGCTTAAGCCAAACGACTGGCGACTTGCTCATCGAAAAAATTCGAGAAAACTTTAACGAAGAAATTCCAGCGATCATCGTTACGGCTGACACCGCACCAAAACACATCCATTTGTTCGCGGACTTAAATGTCCGAGTTTTGCATAAGCCCATAAGTTTTCAAGAAATTACGCAAGCAATCGAAAATTCTATTGTTGCTGCTTAAAGCGTATTGGCACTTATCCATTGATGACTGCATCCACGTCAAATCAAGAGATGCTGGCTAACTACCTGCCAAAATGAACGAATAAATCATCGTCATTCGCCGTCATCGCGACAAAGGAAACTCAATGCAAACATCACCATCCGTAGCTTTGGTCACCGGCGGCAGCCGAGGTCTGGGAAAGAGCATCGCGCTGCATCTGGCCAGGCAGGGGCACCACATCATCCTGACCTACCGCAGCAAGCAGGCAGAAGCGAACGAGGTCGTCGCACAAATTGAAGCCATGGGCCAAAAGGCGGTCGCACTTGCGCTCAATGTCCTTGACAGCAGCAGCTTTGCAAGCTTCGCGGACCAAGTGCGCAAAGTACTCCTCACGCAGTGGGGTTGTACGACATTCAATGTGTTGATTAACAACGCTGGCACCGGAACGCATGCAAGCCTGATGGACACAACAGAAGCACAGTTCGATGAACTGGTGAATGTGCACTTCAAGGGCGTTTTCTTCTTGACACAAAAACTACTGCCTGTGATGGCAGACGGTGGGCGCATCGTTAACGTGTCCTCCGGCCTGACGCGATTTGCCTTGCCTGGCTACTCTGCGTATGCCTCTATGAAGGGTGCCGTGGAAGTCATGACACGATACATGGCCAAAGAACTGGGTGCTCGACATATTGCCGTCAACACCGTAGCCCCCGGCGCCATTGCAACCGATTTTGGCGGCGGCGCAGTTCGAGACAACCCTCAACTCAATTCTTTTGTCGCTTCTCAAACTGCACTGGGCCGTGTGGGCGAGGCAGACGACATAGGCGCGATGGTGGCTTCGTTGGTCTCGCCAGATAACCGCTGGGTGAATGCCCAACGCATTGAAGTTTCGGGCGGGATGTTCGTCTGATAGTAAGTTTCTGTTTTGCGTCAGCGTCTTCGCTGCACATCAAACTAGCCCATCTACCTTTAGACAAAGCGCGTTTGTTCAATTGAAGACTCGCTGTCACATGCGCTACTTTTGCATATTTATTGCGTCTTAAACCTCTAGGATATCCGTGCTGATCCATGAGGTCAGACCCAAATTTCAGGAGACTATGCAATGAGTGATTCAAACCGCCGCCAATTATTCAAGATGGGCGCTTTAGCAGCGGCCATCACACCCGGTATTTCCGGGTTAGCCAATGCAGCTGAAGCTGTACCCACCACCACCCCAGCCGACTCTTCATCAGCCAAAGGCGCAACACACAAGTTGGCCCGTTACATCGTCAATACACGCTACGAAGATCTTCCTGCGTATGTGAGAAAAGAAGGCACGCGAACATTGCTCAATTGGGTCGGTGTTGCCGTGGGTGGTTCAAGACATGAAACCATTGAGCGCGCCATCAAAGCGGTCAATCCATTTTCGGGCACAAGGCAAGCCAGCCTGTTCGGTCGCCGTGAACGCTTTGACATCATGAATGCTGCTTTCATCAACGGCGTGAGCAGTCACATCTTTGATTACGACGACACGCATCTCAAAACAATCATTCATCCTGCTGGCCCTGTGCTGTCTGCGCTCGTTGCCTTATCGCAGCATCGCGCCATGTCTGGCAAAGAGTTTATGAATGCGATGTTGGTGGGTATCGAGACAGAGTGCCGCATCGGCAATATGGTTTATCCAAACCATTACGACACAGGTTGGCATATCACTGGCACAGCGGGTGTGTTTGGCGCTGCGGCTGCGGTTGGTAAAGCCTTGGGTTTGAATGAGCAGCAAATGGTTTGGGCGCTTGGCCTAGCCGCATCACAACCCGTAGGTTTGCGTGAGTCATTTGGCTCGATGAACAAAAGCTTTAACCCTGGCCGTGCTGCAAGTAATGGCATTTACGCAGCCATCCTTGCACAGCAAAACTTTACGAGCTCGGACGGCATGCTAGAGGCCAAGCGCGGCT
Source organism: Comamonadaceae bacterium (assembly GCA_947374535.1). The sequence goes on from CANCCJ010000009.1 coordinate 26,348, forward strand.
GGGCCAATACGATCAGTACCAAACAAGATTTCAGCGAAATTACTGAAGGCTTGGGCAAGAACTATGAATCGGCCTTAAATACCTACAAGCCGTTTGCTTGTGGCATTGTGATCCACCCAGCCATTGATGCCGCCATTCAGCTGCGAAATCAACACCATCTGATGGCCGACCAAATTGCAAGTATTCAATTGCGCGTCCATCCTTTGGTGATTGAGTTAACAGGCAAGAAAACGCCTCAGATTGGGCTGGAGGGGAAATTCAGCGTCTATCACTCGGTTACTGCAGCGATCATTGATGGCGCGGGCGGTGAGAAGCAATTTAGCGATGCCAAAGTGCGCAATCCAAGCGTCATCGCTTTACGCGATAAGGTGACGGCCATTGTCGATAGCAACATCAAACCTGAGCAGGTAGATATGACGATAACGACGACTGATGGTCGTCAACTTCATATTTTCATTGAGCACGCCATCGGTAGCCTTGAAAAGCCAATGACCGATGCTCAACTTGAAACAAAATTTATCGATTTAGCGGAAGGAATATTACCGACGGCGCAGATTCGAAAGTTGATGAACCTGTGTTGGACCGTTGAGCAGTTGCCTTCTGCCGCTGCTATTCCTTTGGCCGGCTCCTTGAGAGCGTGATGCTGAATATTTATCACGCTGGGTAGTCGTTAACCGACCATTGCTTGAAAGCGCACGATCTAACCATCGTGCGCTTGACACATGGGTCTGGTTGGCCAGTGTGCAAATTGCACGGTCCTAATCAACTGGCTTTGCTGAATCTAAATCCGCGCAGCCCTTCATGCATCTCGATTTGCTATGCATTTTTTACATAGCAGCTTGATTCTTATTCATCGCCAAGATTGGTATTTACCCTAACCAAGACAAATTAACTGTTTTGTACATTGTTGACATCTCAATTAACAAACCAGCTTCTAAGTAACTGGAGTTCAAATGTCCAATGCCATGAAACACGAGCCTCAAGGCTCACATCAAACAAAAAAGGCCACTGCCAGTGGCTGGATCGGCTCAGTACTCGAGTACTACGATTTCTTCATCTATGCCACTGCAGCATCGTTGATTTTTCCGCAAATCTTTTTCCCATCCTCAGACCCCAAAACTGCCATCGTGGCCTCTCTGGCAACGTATGGCGTGGGTTACGTTGCACGTCCTATTGGTGCTTTCTTTTTGGGCCACTGGGGCGATACCAAAGGACGCAAGCAAGTTTTAATCATTTGCATGTTCTTGATGGGCTTCTCAACGATGGCTGTTGGCTTGTTGCCAACCTATGCAGAAATTGGTCTTTGGGCTCCTGCTTTGCTGGTTATCTTGCGTTTGATTCAAGGCTTCGCTGTTGCGGGTGAAATCTCTGGCGCAAGCTCAATGATTTTGGAGCATGCACCGTTTGGTCGCCGCGGCTACTACTCAAGCTTCACACTGCAGGGCGTTCAAGCTGGGCAGATTCTTGCGGCCGCTGTGTTCTTGCCTTTGGCCTACTACTTGCCGACCGAAGACTTCAACTCATGGGGATGGCGAGTGCCATTCCTGTTGAGCTTCGTCGTGATCATTGTTGGTTTCATCATTCGACGTGAAGTTGAAGAGACACCTGCTTTTGCTGCTGAAGGTTCAGAACACGAAGCCCCCAAAACCCCCATCGTTGAAGCATTCACCCATAGCTGGAAAGACATGCTTCGTGTGGTTTGCATGGCTTTGATGAATGTCATTCCCGTCGTCACGACAATTTTTGGTGCAGCTTATGCGGTTCAAGCCAGTTACGGTATTGGCTTTAGCAAAGACGTGTACCTCTGGATTCCAGTTCTGGGCAACTGTCTGGCTGTGGTCGTGATTCCATACGTAGGCAATTTGTCAGACAAAATTGGTCGTCGCCCACCCATCATCATCGGTGCGTTGGGTGCGGGCTTGCTGTCGTTCGCGTATCTGTACGCCATCAGCATTCATAACGTGCCATTGGCTATTTGTATGTCGTTGCTGATGTGGGGCGTTGTGTATCAAGGCTATAACGCCACATTCCCAAGCTTTTACCCCGAGCTGTTCCCAACACGCTCGCGCGTCTCAGCCATGGCGATTTCTCAGAACGTCGGAACCCTCATCACTGCTTTGTTACCCGCTCTGTTTGCAACGGTTGCGCCCCCCGGTGCCGTTGACATCCCGATGACGATTGGTTCCATCACCTTGGGCGTGACAGCCATCGCCGCATTGGCCGCATGGAGTGCGCGTGAAACACACCGCGTTCACATGAATGATTTGGGCAATCCCAATGCATCGCCTGTAGAGAAGGCCGAATACAACCGCCTTCGTTTACAGGCCATCGAAAGCACCAAAGCAAAATAATTGGCTCGCTTGATTGAATTACGAAAAGACCCGCCTCGGCGGGTTTTTTTATTTTGCTGAAGTCGCCAAACCTGTTGCGTTAAGGTTTGTAAAGCATCAGCCACACACGTATTTCTCGCCTTAAAAGTCTTAGTATTTACGGCATGAGTGACCAATTGCCTTGCCCAACGCTGCTTGCAGAACGCATCGTCTTACGACCCATTGAATCCTCAGACGCTGTTGATTTGTATGAGATGTGGACAACCGATGGGTTTGATGTCAGCGGCGGCTTCGTCAAACCCTGCGATCTCAATGCCGTGGTCAACAGCATTGATTACTTCAAGAACTTGAATGCCTCCGGCTTTTATTTCAAGTGGAGCATTCGCTTACGCGAAACAAATTCGTTTCTAGGTGAGTTTGAGGCTTACCCACTGAAACCACAAATACGACCCTGGGTTGAATGGGGCATGGGCTACAGCTTGAAAAAATCCGCATGGGGCCATGGTTATATGACCGAGGCGCTAAAACGCCTGCTTCACTTTGCATTCGAAGAAACGGTCGTCATCCGACTCAAAGCCGATGTTCACACCAACAACATTCGATCGATGAACCTGCTGAGCAAAGTTGGCTTTCTTCAAGAAGGTGTACAAGTCGACAAAAACTTCGCCAATGGGCAATTCAATGACATGGCGCTGATGGCGTATTCTCGAGCGCGCTATCTTCGAGAGAAATGACACCATCGCCTCACACATCCTTCCAACGTCCGCCACAATGGCTGGAGGTTGTATGACCGTATTGAGCATTGCCCAACTTGTCGATGGGCAGACAGCACACGCCTACATCATTGATGATGATGATTTCAGCATTCCTTTTTATTGACGCACTTTATGGATGAACGGCCTTATGCGGTTTTTACACGTTTCAAGGCTGGGCTGGAGTCTTTGCTTCTTAGGTCTCGTCAGTGCTGTTTCGCATGCACAAGCCACATTCGATGAACAAAAACTTTCTATCGATCGTCTGAACAGGACCTACCTTTCAGACGAGTTCTCGCCGATCAATCACCAATTGGTCTTTCCGACATCTGAACCCAACTTACCGCAGAGAACGGATGAAACAAAGGCAACCAAGCTGCAGATTCAAGCTTTGAATAGTTGGCAAAAGGAGTTCGACCTTCGCTTGCAAAAAATCATTGATGAACAAACGAATGCTCACGCATCAAATGCTTTGGTCTATCAAATATTTGCGGAAAATGTTCGTTCAATTTACGAAAAATTAAGACGCAAAGAAGTGAACTTTGCAACTGCAAATCAAGCGCTGCTGGCTGCTCAAAAAAAGTTAGTCATCGAGCCTGAAGCAGAACCTCAAGTGACCAAAAATATTTCGCAGCAAATGCCACAAGCCAAAGCTGTACCCACAACACCCGTGCCTGTGCCTATCGTTGTCAAGAAACCCATCCAAAGCAAAAGTATCCGTTCTTCCGCAAAAACTTTGTGCGATCAAAATTTGGTCTTGCTCGACTCTTTATTGCTTGAAGAAGAAAATTGGAGTGGCGTGACATCATCCTTAAATCAATCACTCAAAAAGCAATCAGACCGTGAAGTAGCCCAACAAACGCAAGGTGCTCAATCACGCGAACGGCAAGAAAAAATCCACGAATTAACGATGTATCGTGCGAAAAATTGCAATTAAATCGGCATGCGCTACCGCTGCAAAGCGGACGGCATCAAGCAGTAAACAACTGGCAACAACTGTGTAGGCGTGTCTTGGCTAACTGACGACTCAGGCAGACTCTTGACATTCAGGTTTAGCGCACAACCCGTACAAAGACATGGAGTGGTTGATCAATTTAAAGCCATGTTTCTTGGCAATGATCTCTTGGCGAGACTCCACTTCTTCATCATGGAACTCGACCACTGAGCCGCAGCTCAGACAAACCAAATGGTCATGATGACCACCTTCGTTCAACTCAAACGTGGTTTTACCCGTTTCGAAATTGGTGACAACCAAAATTCCTACTTCTGCAAACTGCGTCAGCACACGGTAGACCGTTGCCAACCCAATGTCACCTTCATGCTCAAGCACTTTTTTGTAAACATCTTCAGCCGAAAGATGTCGCGATTTGCTTTGGTTGAAGATCTCCAAAACCGTGATTCTGGGGCTCGTCACCTTCAAGCCTTTGTTCTTTAATAGCGCGGTGTATTTATCCATATCCATGGCGAGTTCCTTCATAGATTTTTAGCACCCATTGAAGGAATGAACCTTCGCCAGGTATGAGCCAAGAAGATCAATGGACAGGCAGCGCCCATCCAAAAGTGAATCGGCGACATCCAATCGTGCATTTCAGGGCTGCCGTAAAGCAAGGTTAACCCGCCCAAGGCAATCACAAGCAGCACCGTGAGGTTGATGAGGCCCAACGCCCATTTGATTTGCTCACCGTGCTTGTGCCACATCACGCGCACATGTGGCCAAAGACCTCGGCCACACATGACGCAAAACAACCAAGTGGCCACCCCATGCACAACGCCAGAGGCATGACGCACCATCGCCTGCGCAGGCGTCATGTCCATCAACTCAGAAACAGGCAGCACAAACATCACAACACCTGTGACCCACAGCAGTAGACAGACAGTGGCCATCACCAAAAACGTGGCTCGCCCCCATCCTGCTAAATGTCTTGTTTTCTTCATTGGGTTCTCCACATACGGCCACGGTTCAAACGCAACACCTTCCGCAAACTAGGGCACAGCAAACTGGATTGCAGCGCCCACTTGGTCAACACATCGGCCGCCATGCAGGTATCGGCTTGAACCGTCACACTTTGCCACTTAGTCTTTAGATGCGTTCTAGATGAAACAAATTCTGGATTCAACGGACCCGCCACGGATGTGGCTAAGGCCTGCTGATGCAAGCGTGGATGATGGTTTAACCGCGCGTCCATCAAAGTGCGCTTGGCATGCCTCACGTCCATTGTCCATTTTCGCTGACCGATGGCACGCATATCGCCACCGGCGTTCACCAACGCGTCATGAACGCCATATCCCAGCAGCACGTCAATGGCGCAATCCACGGCATAGCCCTTGGCGATGCCGCCGAAGTCTAATTTGACGGGCTGCGCCAATCGGACATCGGTTTCGGAAAGTATTTCGATGTCGTCCAAACTTCCCGTCGCATCGCCGATCAGGCCTGGGCGCATTTTCAAGCGAGAGAGCGTCTGGGCAGCGCCGCAAGGGTTGAATGCGCCACCAGAAACTCTGGTCCAGTATTGGGCTGCGCGAATGACGTGCACAGTTTGCGCAGCCAACGCCAACACATCGCCTGTGTTGGCCATCGCCATACGCCCAAGATCTGAGTTCTCGTCATGTGCACTCATCACGCAGCTGATGTGAGCCATCATCAAAAACGCCTCGTTCATCGCACGCTCGACGTGAGACTCGTTGCCATCGCCGCTGAGCACTTGTATGGATACAACGGTGCCCAACGAAGGCCGTGCCCTAGCCATCCACATCTCGGGTTTACTTTCCAATGGCCAGCAACATGGCCAAGGCGCTTAGGCGTTGCATACCTTCTGTGACGTGTTGGCAAGACAGTGTTGCACCTGAAATATTACGAATGTCGTCCGCAAATCGCATGGCGCTTGGCCCCTTTTTGCCAGCGAACTGCTTGCGCCACGCTGTTTGCCGGATCTCGGAACCATGGGATTCCCGATACGCCAAGATCTCCATCCCAAGCGATGTGCCATCGGCATCAAAACCAGCCGCGTAATCAATCAAGTCGTATTTGCCGATCACGCGGTCGGAAATAACCCATCCCAATGTCTTCTCGTTTTGCACGGCTCGCCAGATGAGCGGGTTAAAGCTTCTAGGAATATGTGTGTCGCTCGCCTTGGCAATCGCATTTAACTTGGTCTCATCCAGCGATAAAGCCAAAGCTTGAAATGCATCTGCCTGAGGTTGCAGCAATTTCTGCGCTTGCGCCATCTCCATGAAGACAGCCGCAAACACGGAGCCCCCCACCAGCGATGTGGCACACAGGCTGGCAGCACCCATTTTTTGTAAGAGCTGACGACGATTGGCGAACTGCGTTTTCATATTAATAGTGGAAGCCAATACCCATGTTGAAACGATCTAGGTCGCTGTTGTCTTGATATTTCTGAATGTCCATTTTGACCACCACTTGGGGGTGCAAATAGTAGCTTGCGCCGATGGTCCACACTTTGTGGTCTGGCCCCGTGCTGAACACTTGTCCAGGGAAGACGCCCGAATAACTTACCGCCGTGTTCACATGTTCATAACGGCTAAAGGGGATCAAGCTGTAATCGCCACTGTGCCAAAGACGATAAGCCGCTTGGGCGTACCAACCTCTGAATTGATCTGGCACGGGATTGCCACTGCTGTTCACCTCATTAAAGGCGCTGACATCATGGAATCGACCTTGCGCCGCCAAGGCCGACAAGTCCCAAGGACCGACCTGCCACTTGGTGTGCACTTCAGCCAGCGTGACAGAGGCATCTGGGGATGCCATCGGGACCCCTGTGGTGATCATGGACTGCTTCTGTCCAATTCCACCTTGGAAAAGAGATCCACCAAAGTTCACGCCCGGTACGCCATCAAAATTCAAAGCGCCGTAATAGCCCAATGACGCGGCCTTGGCCATTTGCCCTTCTTGATGAATAGAACCTAGTGGGGACGCTTTTGTATCGGTGCTATCTGCGGTCGGCCATTTGGTCAAATCAAAGCTGGTCACAACGCCTGCGTCCCAACGCAAACCGGAATCTTGAATGCCGCGAAAGCCAACGCCGATTTCACGCCATGTCGAAGGAATGATCGCGGTTTCAACCAAGTTTCGCGTGACGCCGTAATAGCGAGTGGGCTCATGGCTTTCATTCATGTAACCGACGGGCAATAAGAACAAACCCATCTTGGCAGACAAGCCATCGCTGATGTCGTGCTCTACGTAGAGTTGCTCAAAGGCAACCTCGCCTTTGTCAGTCGCGGAGACAACAGCGTTTTCAACTTCCAACTCTGCAGCGAAACGTGTTCGATCGTTGAATTTATAACCAAAGCCCAACACCGCTCGGCGCGCTGTGGCTTCAGAACTTGCAATGCTGTTTTTGAGGCGCGAAAAATTCAACTCGCCGTAACCAAATAGGTTGACTGCGTTGGTCACAGGCTCAGCGTCACGGGCTGGGCTTGTGTTGGCATATGGCATGTTCACACTGGCATTGACGGGAGCGTTGACTAGTGCGTTGGCCTGGCTTTGCGGCGGCATGGAATTAACTGCTGCCGTTGCTGGCTCCTGAGTTTTTTGCTTCTTCAGGCCATCTAACTCTGCGCGCAGCTGGCGCAGCTCTTCACGCATTTGACGCATTTCTGCGGCAACTTCTTTGGCAGTTTGCGCATGGCCTACTTGGCAGATCAGCATGACTGCGGCGGCTACGAGTGTTGTTTTGAATTTCATATGCAGGGTCCTTTTCAATTCATTTAGCGATCGCTCAGTGTTCCGAGGAAAGCGATCAAATCCGTTATTTCTTGCGCATTCAACGCAGGCGCTTGGCCGCGGCGGTTGTAAGGGCCTTCGGACATGTTCACATTGACGCGCTCCAAGGCTGGCAAGTCGTTGTAGACCAACACATTCAGCGGATCCGTTGGATACCAAGCCGTTGGGTTTGTGTCTCGTGTGATGTAAAAATTCACGACGTCTTGGAGCGTGGTGAACTTGCCGTTGTGGAAGAAACGGTTGCGTTTCGCGACGTTCCTCAAGCTCGGAACTTTGAATGCACCACATAAATCTGTTCGGGCCGACAAATCAGATCGCACAGGCCCACACAAGCCCTTGTCGTAATAACTAGCAACGGCATTCGCTGGAATATCTGGGTTTCTTGGCACACCAAGGCTGTCATAAGAGAAATCGGTAAACAAAGCAGCAGGCGCGTTATCTGGCTTTGTGCTCGGGTGACAGGCAGCGCAATTGCCCTTGTCGGTGCGGTTAAACCAAGCGAAGCCTCTTAGCTCCTCGGGCGTGAATGATTCCTTGCCTTGATTCACTGCATCAAACTTGCTGGAGAAGGGAGCGAAGTCGCTGTCTTCGATTTGATAGCGCTCAAGGGCATAGGCCACGCGTTCGAATGCCGTGTTCGGATCATTGAAGATATTTGCACCAAAGACCTTTTTGAATTGGTCGGCATACGCAGCGTTGCTTAATTTCCCGATCACGGACGCCGCATCGCTGTTGGCCATTTCGGCCGCGCCCAAAAATGGGCCTTTCGCTTGTTCTGCCAAGGAGTTCACCCGACCATCCCAAAAGAAGCCGCCCATCGGTGTGCCGTCACTGGCGAACTTGAAGGCGCCATTGAATTTGAGGTAATTGATGGCCGGTGGATTGCGTAAACCGGCTACTGTCAGCGGCAATGACGCGCCACCCAAAGCGACTGCCGTTGTGAAGGGCGAAGCATGCCCAATGCTGGGATCGTGGCAAGTCGCGCAAGACATGGCGCCCGAAGCCGACAAACTGGGGTCTGAAAAGATCAATTGCCCCAGCTGAGCGGCAGCACTCATCGCCTCAGCAGAGGCCGAATCCCCGCCGCCACCCCCGCCACAAGACGCCAAGAATGTCGAACAGATCAATAACGGTGCTAATAAACGGAGCCTAAACATGGGTGGCGAAGTGTTTGATTTGTTTTGGATGTAGAATCAGTATAAATGCAAATCATTCCTATTTGCGTTCAGAGTTTGAAATTTCTCAAAAAAGTCCACCGTCATGCATGCACCCATCACTGCAAATCCGCATCAGCCCAAGTTGCCACTGACCTTGGAAAGACTCTCACATGGTGAGTCTGGAAACGTCATGGCCATTAATGTGGAGGATGAGTTGAAAAAACGCTTCTTCGCCATGGGGCTGAAAGAGGGCGCGCATGTTCGCGTGCTGCGCAAAGCTACGTTTGGCGGGCCGATGCATCTTCGCGTGGGCACGAGCGAATTGATTCTTCGTCTAAAAGAAGCCTGCTGTATTTGCCTCGTCGCCGCTCAATGAAACGCATTGCACTACTCGGCATGCCCAACACGGGCAAGTCCACCCTCTTCAATCGACTCACAGGCGCACATGCCAAGGTTGGCAATTGGCCCGGCCTCACCGTGGAGCTGCTCAATGCGCGTTTGATCTTGGGCGATCAAGTCGTTCGTTTGGTTGACTTGCCCGGCATTTACGATCTGAACGGCTACTCGGATGACGAAAAAGTTGTCACCAAATTTCTAGAGACCCAAGCGACTGACCTCATCATCTTCGTGCTCAACACATCGCAGTACGAGCGCCAATTGAATCTGCTGAGCCAAGTCATGGCAAAGGGCATTCCCATGCTGCTGGTCATGAACATGGTGGACGAGGCCAGCGCCATGGGCATCACCGTGGATGTCGACGCACTGAGCCGCCAACTTCAACACCCCGTCCATCTGCTCTCGGCGAAATATGGCCAAGGGATGGAGCGCTTGCAACCCGCAATGCGCCAAGCGCTCAGCGCTGACCAAACCAAATTAAGCCACCCGCTTTCTCTGTCGGAAATCGAAAGCGCCTTCAAAGAAGCCATGCGCGTTCCGGCGCAAGCCTCGAATGCGTTGACCGAGAAGCTGGACAAAGTGCTGCTCCACCCGCTGTTTGGGCTGCCTCTGTTTTTTGCCGTCATGCTGCTGCTCTTTGAAGGCGTGTTTGCCATTGGCAAACCGCTGCAAGATGGCACGGCTTGGCTGCTGACTGCTTTTCGTGCCGCGGCACTTGAACCCTTAAGCGCGCACCTGCCCTTGATGCTTCAAGGGCTCCTACTTGATGGGGTCTACAACGGCTTGAGCACCGTCGCCAGCTTTGTGCCCCTCATCGTGCTGTTCTTTTTGTTCATGGGCATTGTGGAAGACACCGGTTATTTATCTCGCGCGGCATTCTTGATGGACGCGCTGATGGCCAAGTTTGGATTGGATGGCCGCAGCTTTGTGATGCTTCTGATGGGGTTTGGCTGCAATGTGCCGGCCTTGATGGGAACTCGGGTCATTCGCTCCAAAGGGCTTCGCTACTTGACGATGCTCACCATTCCGTTTTCCTTGTGCTCGGCGCGGATGCAGGTGTTTGTCTTCTTCATTGCTGCGCTCTTTACCGCCGAGCAAGCGCCATGGGTGCTGTTCTCGCTCTATGTGATGAGTATCTTGATGTCCATCGTCACCTCGTTGATCTTCAAGCGAGAGTACGTCAACAACGATGCGTTTGTGTTGGAAATGCCGCCTTATCGCTTTCCGACCGTTCGCCAAATGGTGCTCACGGGCTCGCAAGAAGTTAGGCACTTTTTAAACCGCGCCACGCGCTTCATCGTGATTGGTGTGGTGATGATTTGGATCCTCACCAACTTCCCGCTGGGCGTGCAATCAGGCAGCATTGACTCATGGGCTGGACAATTGGGGAACTTGCTTCAACCCCTGTTTAGCCCACTTGGCATCAACGCAGAGCTGACGATTGCCCTGTTGTTTGGCTTCATTGCCAAAGAAATCGTCATTGGCTCCCTGGCCGTGATTTATGGTCAAGAAGGCGGCGCTTTGGTTCAAACCATCACGCAGCACATCACTTGGGTTCAAGCCTATAGCTTCATGCTGTTTGTCTTGATCTACACACCCTGCGTTTCGGCGATTGCCACCATTCGCAATGAAACGAAAAGCATTAAATTTACGGCGCTTTCAATTGCATGGCCGTTGGCCACGGCATGGTTGGTGAGCTTTGCGTTTTACCAAACCGCCATGGTCTTGACGCACTGATCTGGCGCAATTTAGAACGATTGCACTCAGCTTTGATGGAGCAACAGGTTTTGTCCTGAACGAGATAACAGCGTAAATCCTGAATTCTCAATTTGCCAACTCTTGTTATTCTTGACCGACGCATTGAGGGAAAGAATCGTGGCTTATTTCAAACTGTTTTTCAGCATCAGCATCAAAGCGAGCTTGGCCATCGTGGCTTTGTCTGAAGCGGCGCTGATCTACATGTCAGATTTTTCTGGTTACATGTTTGATGTGGTGATCCTCTCGCTCGCACTGGGCATGACCTTGTACTGCTTTGTACGCGCCATCAAAAACTACGCAGCAGAAACAAAAAAACTCGGCCTGTGATCTCTTTGAAGCTACCATTTCTGGATGCTTCAGTACCAAACCGTTCCTGTCACCCCCTTCCAACAAAACTGCTCCATCGTCTGGTGCGACGAGACGATGCAAGCCGCCGTCATCGACCCGGGTGGCGACTTGCCACTCATTGAAGAGACCTGTCAACAGCTGGGCGTCACGCTAGAACAAATCTGGATCACCCACGCGCACATCGACCACGCGGGTGGCACTGCCGACTTGGCAGAAAAGCTCAACTTGCCCATCATCGGCCCGCAAGAGGACGACCAATTTTGGATTGACGGTTTGCCACAAGCCGCTGCCAATTACCACTTCCCGCCATCCAGACCCTTCAAACCCACTCGTTGGCTGCACGATGGCGATACCGTGACGCTTGGCTCACACACGCTCAAAGTCCGCCACTGCCCCGGCCACACACCCGGCCATGTGGTGTTCTATTCGCCCGAAATCAAACGCGCATTCGTAGGTGATGTGCTGTTTGCCGGCAGCATTGGCCGCACAGACTTTCCACGTGGCAACCACGAAGATTTGATCAACAGCATCACGCAACGTTTGTGGCCCATGGGCGACGACACCGTGTTCATTCCGGGGCATGGCCCCGAGAGCACCTTCGGACGCGAGCGCGTGAGCAACCCGTATGTAGGCGGCACCTAAGCCACATGCAACTTGATACGCAAACCACGATCTTCATGATCTGCTTCGTGTACTTGATGCTGCACGGCGCCATTTGGCTCGCGTTGCTGGAGTACAGGAGCTTTCAGGTCAAGCTATGGTGCGCGTCCGGCATGATCAGTGGTGTGGCTGTGGTCTTGCTGGCCATACGCGGAAGCATTCCGGATGTGGTGTTCTTTTATGTTGCGCAGTTCTTGATGCTGATCGGCAACTGGGGCCGCATGGTGGCCTTGCGCATGTACCTGCTGCCCGCACCAAAAGACAAAGCGTTTCGCATTTACACCTTGGCCAATACGGCGTACTTTGCCGTCTTTTCCTACCTCATTTACTTTCACCAAGCCGAATGGCTCGCGCTGCTGCTGTTCAACGGTTTCTACGCCTTGCTGTGCTTGGACTATTTCCGCATTGGCCAAAAGCTCAATCAGCGCCAAGCGTCATTGGGCGCCAAATTGTTGATGTGGGCCGGATTGAGTTTCACAGCCACACTGGCCACACGCACCCTTGGCGTCGCCATACACGGCGACATGCATGACATTTACGCCCCGAGCTGGGACCAAGCGGTCATGGTCGCAGGCCAATTTACCGCCATCACCTTGAGCAACATTGCGTTCTTGCGTATCTTTTTAGAAATTGCTGAGCGTAAAAACATGGCGATGACGCATGAATTGGCTGTCACTAGCGAACGTGCAAACGCCATGCAACAAACCAGCATCGAATTGAAGCAAGTACTGAAAGAGCGTGAAGAAATCATTCGGCAACTGGCCATCTTTAATAAAACGGCGGGCATGGGCGCCTTGGTGGCTAGCTTGGCGCATGAGCTAAGCCAGCCACTCACGGCGATTCAACTCAACGCCGAACTGATTGATTCAGCCCTACTGAACTCAGCGACAGCAACCAACTCAGACCATGCTGTCAAAGAAGCCATGCAGGACTTGCTGAAGGACAACCAACGCGCATCGACCATCATCAAAACCTTGCGCAATATGTTTGGCAATGGACGCAAATCCATCTCGACCTTCGACATGAACGAACTGGTGAACGATGTGCTGTTGATCTGCAAATCTAAATTGCGCCACCACAACATCGCCTTGAAAGTGGATTTGCATCCAGACGCGACAAATATCACGGGTGACAAATCGCAACTGCAGCAGGTTTTACTCAACCTCATCACCAATGCCACAGCTGCATTTGCGCCCAATTTTTCAAAGCAAAAACACATCACGGTGCGCACACAATTGCAAGACGCCAATGCACGTCTCACCGTCGACGACAACGGATCAGGCATTGCACCTGACATCGCTGACTCCATTTTTGAATTACTGCGCACCAACAAAGAAGATGGCATGGGTATTGGTCTGTGGCTGAGCCGAACGATTGTGGAATCGCATCACGGCACGATTGGTTTTGAGACCAGCGCCAGCGCAGGCACCACCTTCACAGTGATGTTGCCCGTCACCACACAAGCCATGATTTACTGAGGCCTGCGGTTAGGTGCACGATTTATTTTGTGCGCTCGTACAGGGGCAGGACCTTGGGCAAGTTGGCTTGAATCTCTTCAATGCGCGTATTGCCTGAAGGGTGGGTGCTGAGCCACTGCGGTGGCGCGCCTTTGTTGGCTGTACTCATTTTTTGCCACAGCGTGACGCCAGCGCGTGGGTCGTAGCCCGCGCGTGCAGCTATTTCCATGCCCACCAAGTCGGCCTCGGTTTCGTCGTCTCGGCTGAACTTCAGGTTGATCAAATTTGCGCCTTGCTTGGCCACGATGTCGGTGAGTTGGGGACTCACGCCAAAAAAGACTGCCGCCACCGTGCTGCCAATCGTGGCAAGGCCGTTGGTGGCGGTGGCCTTGCCCATGCGCTCGCGGGCATGCTCGCGCAAAGCGTGCGCGATTTCGTGCCCCATCACCATCGCGACTTCATCGTCGGTGAGTTGCAGTTGGGTCAAGATGCCGCTGTAAAACGCAATCTTGCCGCCTGGCATGCAAAACGCGTTGATTTGATTGGAGCCCACGAGGTTAACTTCCCACGTCCACTCTCTGGCGCGCGGGTTCCAGTCGTAGCTTTGAGGAATCAAGTCTTTGGCAATGCGACGCAAGCGGATGACCTGTGGGTGATTGTCTGGCCCCAAGGCATTTTTGCTGGCCGCTTCTTTCATCATGTCGGTGTATTGCTTACGGGCCGATTGTTCCACCTCCGCAGCGGGTACCAGACCCGCGAAAACCGAAGCTTCTTTGCTCACTTCCACGCCATCCCGTGCCAACAACGCACCACTACCCAAGCCACACGCGCAACCGGCACAGCCATAAAGAAAAGCACGTTTGGTGAGCATGAAGAAGTCTTTTTCTGAAAGCCTGAAAATAGAGGGATGAACGATACAACAAGTCCCGCAACCACGTCGCCCAATGAAGTTAAAAAACTGAGCTGGCTGGCCGCACTGCATGTGTACTTGGAGCCCTCGGCGTGGCGCATGTTGTGTCTGGGCTTCTCTGCGGGTTTGCCGTTGTTGCTGGTACTGGGCACGCTCAGTTTTCGCTTGCGCGAAGCAGGCATTGACCGCAGCACCATTGGCTTTTTGAGCTGGGTGGGTTTGGCCTACGGCTTCAAGTGGATGTGGTCGCCGTTGGTGGACCGCTTGCCTTTGCCGCTGCTCACGCGCTGGCTAGGTCGACGCCGCAGCTGGCTGTTGTTGGCTCAGGCCATCGTGGTGGCGGGCTTGGTGGGCATGGCTGTGCTGGACCCGCAAGTTGCCCTGGAGCCTGTGGTGTGGTGTGCCTTGGTGGTCGCGTTTGGCTCCGCCACGCAAGACATTGCGCTCGATGCATTTCGCATTGAATCCGCCGACACTCAACACCAAGCCGCACTTGCCGCCACTTACCAAACCGGCTATCGCCTCGCCATGATTTGGGCGGGTGCAGGCGTGTTGTGGATTGCAGCGCGCGTCGCTGGTACCGACGACAGCAGCTACCAACACGCCGCATGGCAAACCGCTTACCTTGTGATGGCTGCGTCCATGAGCTTGGGTGTGTTGACCGTGCTGCTCTCCCCCGAGCCTGCACAACGCGACATGCCTGCCACACGCAACGCAGCGGAGTGGTTGAAAGGTGCACTCATTGAGCCCTTTGCCGAGTTCATTCGTCGTTACCGCTGGCAAGCCGCCATCATCTTGGGGCTCATCGCCGTTTACCGCATCAGCGATGTGGTGATGGGCATCATGGCCAACCCGTTTTATGTGGACATGGGTTACACCAAAGACGAAGTAGCCGCCATTACCAAAGTGTTTGGCGTCGTCATGACGCTGCTGGGTGCGTTCATTGGCGGCGTGCTGTCGATGCGCTTGGGCGTGATGCGCATCCTCATGCTGGGCGCGGTCCTGAGCGCCGTCACCAATTTGCTGTTTGCCTGGCTCGCCACACGCGGCCATGATTTGACCGCTTTGATTTGGGTGATCTCGGCCGACAACTTGGCCAGCGGCATTGCATCAGCGGCATTCATCGCGTATTTGTCCAGCCTGACGAATGTGAACTACTCGGCCACGCAATACGCGCTGTTCAGCTCCATGATGTTGCTCGCGCCCAAATGGCTGGCTGGCTTCTCGGGCGTGTATGTGGACGCGCACGGCTACGAAGCCTTCTTCACCAGCACCGCGTTGCTGGGTGCGCCCGTATTGCTGCTGGTATGGCTGGCGTCGCGCGTATTGCCGCGCTGATTTACCCAGTCTTTACTTTGACTTCAGACAAGCCCAGAAAACCCAAGGCATGATGAATTCACCATGAACACCTTGCTCCTGATCGAAGACGACCACCGCCTCGCCAACATGGTGAGCGAGTACCTTGAACAATCTGGCTTCAGCGTGCAACACGCAGCGAATGGTCTGAGCGGCCTCAAGACGCTGCAAGACACCGCCCCCGCATTGGTGCTGCTTGACTTGATGCTGCCCGACATCGATGGCCTTGAAGTCTGCCGCCGCATCCGTGCATTGCCCGGAACCTTGGCGCAAACACCCGTCCTGATGCTGACCGCCAAGGGCGACCCGATGGACCGCATCGTCGGTCTTGAACTTGGCGCGGACGATTACCTGCCCAAGCCTTTCGAGCCCCGCGAGTTGCTGGCCCGCATTCGTGCCGTGCTGCGCCGCCATGCGCCAGGAGAGGCCGCTGAGGCCACACATCAAACGATCAAATTCGGTTCGCTGGAATTGGACCGCGATGCCCGCACCGTCAGCGTGCGAGGCCACGTCTGCGATCTGACGGCCTACCAATTTGATCTACTCTGGGTCTTGGCTGAGCGCGCGGGCCGCGTCCTGTCGCGCGACCAAATCATGGAAGCCGTTCGCGGCCGAGAACTCGAAGCCTTCGACCGTTCGATCGATGTGCACATGGGCCGCATTCGCGCGGCCATTGAAGACGATGCCAAAGCCCCAAAGCGTATCTTGACCGTGCGCGGCGTGGGCTACGTGTTCGCCAAACAACAAGACTAACGCCATGCCGACGACCACCTCACCCAGCCGCTCTTTGCACCTGCCTTTGTATGTGCGGATCTGGCTGGCTGTGGTGTTGGCTGTGGCTGTTTTGACGCTGCTCGCTGGCTGGGTCATGCGTGTGACGGCAGAGCCACCTCTGCGGGATGTGATGGTGCGCAACGCCGCAGGCGAATTGGTCGGCGAAGGCAAAGCGCGTTTGCGCCCACCCGATGGCTTACCCGTTGAAGCCACGCCCTTGCAAGGGCCGGACATGCTGCATCCACCGGGGCACTTTGGCTCGGGCCCCGAGTTCATGGTGCGCATGCACAACGGTGAGTTAATGCATGTGCATCTGCCACGACCACCCCACACCTTTTGGTCACGACCACCCTTTGGGTTTGTTTGGACCTTGGGCTTGGTGGCGCTCGCCGTAGCCTTAGGCACGTATCCCATCGTGCGCCGCCTCACGCGCCGATTAGAGCAATTGCAAAAAGGCGTGGAGCAATGGGGCACAGGTAACTTGTCGGCACGCGTGGCAGAGCAAGGCAATGATGAAGTCACTTACCTAGCCCAGCGCTTCAACCATGCCGCAGAGCAAGTCGAGCAACTGGTCACCTCGCACAAATCCTTGCTGGCCAATGCCTCGCACGAATTGCGCTCGCCGCTCACCCGCATTCGCATGGGACTGGAGCTCATGGGTGAATCACCGTCACCCACCATGAAGGCTGAAATCTCGCGCAGCGTGGGCGAACTGGACCAGTTGATTGACGAAATTTTGTTGGCAAGCCGCCTAGATGCCAAAGAGACCGACCTTGGTACCGTCGAACCTGTGGATGTGACGGGCCTTGCCAGCGAAGAGTGCGCGCGCGTCGATGCGCATTTGGAGCTGGGCCCTCAACCTCAAAGCATCGTAGTCCCCGGCGTGGCCAAACTGCTGCGTCGCATGATGCGCAACTTGCTGGAAAACGCACGCCGCTACGGCACATCAGACATTGAGGTGCAACTGTCGTCCGTGACGGAAAACGCACAGCCATGGATCCGCATGTGCGTGTGTGACCGCGGTCCCGGCGTGCCGCTTGACTTGCGCGAGCGCATTTTCGAGCCCTTCTACCGCTTGCCTGGCGCGAGTGAACGTGAAGGCGGCGTGGGACTTGGCTTGTCGCTGGTTCGCTCCATTGTTCAACGCCACGGCGGCAGCGTGCGTTGTGAAGATCGCGAAGGTGGCGGCGCACAGTTTGTCGTTTTGCTGCCCGCAACTTAAGCGCGTCACAATATTGGGCATGACACACCCAGCTCTGAACACCCGCTTCGCTCAGCGTTTTCATCTCACCACCCCCATTGCTTTGGCGCCCATGGCGCTGGCCACAGGCGGCAACCTGGCTGCAGCGTGCGCGCAAGCAGGTGCACTGGGCTTGGTGGGCGGCGGCTATGGTGACGTGGCTTGGACCCAGCGTGAATACGCCTTAGCGACCGAGCTGCTGAGAGAGAACCCTGCGGCCCATGCTCGCTTGGGCTGCGGCTTCATCACTTGGAAGCTGGACGAAAACGCCGAGGCCCTCG
Source organism: Comamonadaceae bacterium (assembly GCA_947374535.1). Next base: position 44,511 of record CANCCJ010000009.1, read on the forward strand.
ACTGGGTGCTGAGACAAAAGCCTTGCGCCATCATGTTGTCGTTTGGTGATCCGCGCCCTTACGCCGCACGCATTGCTGCCGCAGGCGCACCCCTGATTTGCCAAGTGCAACGCTTAGACCAAGTGCCGCAAGCCATAGAGGCCGGCGCGGCAGTCATCGTCGCCCAAGGCGGTGAAGCCGGAGGCCATGGCGCGAATGCGCTTGAAGGCCGCAGCACGTTCACACTCGTGCCAGAAATTGCCGACTACTTAGCCGCCCACGCCCCCAACACTTTGCTGCTCGCCGCAGGCGGCGTGGCCGATGGCCGAGGCTTGGCAGCCGCGTTGATGCTGGGCGCCGATGGCGCATTGGTCGGTTCACGCTTGTGGGCGACAACAGAGAGCTTGGCCGCCACGGGTGCCAAAACCCAAGCCACCCAAACCAGCGGCGACGGCACGGCGCGCAGCCAGGTGTTTGACATCTTGCGTCGCAAAAACTGGCCCGCGCCCTATGACTTCCGCGCCATCCGCAACGACTTGCACCGCCAACTCGAAGGCCGCATTGCCGTGCTGCAAAGCAACCCAGACGCCGCCCGCGCCGACTACGACGCGGGTGTCAAAGCAGGCGATTTCACACGCGCCCATGCCACCGTGGGCGAAGCGGTTGGCTTGATTGCAGACATCCCGCATGCAGCAGCTTTGATAGACCGCATCACACAACAAGCGCAATCCTTGCTGGCGAAGTAAACACACGCATGACTCAACGCATCCTCATCTTGTCGCACGACAACAAAATTGGCGACGCCATTGTGGTGACGGGTTTGTTCAAACCTTTGCGTGCGCATTGGCCCGATTGCGAAATTGGTGTGTTGTGCGGGGTCAGCAATGCGGCGCTGTACCGCCACCACCCGGACGTGAAGTGGCTGCATGTGTCGGCTAGTCGTAATGTGTTTGCGCGTCTTTGGGCCAGCCTGAAAGCACGCATGAAGCGTTACGACATGGTGGTGCACTTTGGCTTAGACCTTGCCAACCCATCCGTGCAACTGGTGTTGAACACGGTCAAAGCCAAGCAACGGTTTTTGTTTTTGAAGCACCCCACCCAGCCGCACCCCAAGGATGTGGTGATGGAAGGTGATTGGGGCTACCGCCCGAATACAAAGGCGCAACATTACACGGCACGTCATTTGCGATTTTTGCAAACGGTTGGGGCGACGCCCGCGCCTTACCACTACGACATCCATTTGGGCTCGCAAGCGCACAACGCAACACCCGAGCACGATGGCTTGCGCATGGTCATCAACAGCCAAAGCAGCGCGGCCAACAAATCGTTCTCGTTGCCTTGGTTGCAGCAATTTGTGGATGCGGTTTACGCGCAGCACCCACACATTCACATGCAACTGCTCAGCGCCAGCCCTGCATTGGAATCACAGATGCGCGAGATGTTCCTGTCACATGCCGACCGTGTGACGGTGACGCCTTTTGCGCCCACCGTCACAGCCTCGCTGGCCATCATTCAAAACGCAGATTTGGTGGTGTCGCCCGACACCTATGCGGTGCATGCTGCCAGCGCTTGGAACAAACCGGTGATGGCACTGTACGAGCCCAGCGTGCTGTCTGTCGATTCATGGGAGCCGTTGTCGGATACCTACGCTCAAATCGTCGCCCCCACAGGCCAAGCCGTGAGCGACATTGCGGTATCAGAGGTCATGAAAGCCTTGACGCATCTACTGGCCAACCCGAAATCACGCGAGCGCGTGTTCTTGAACTAAGTTCAGTTTTCGATGAGCAGCGCGCGCTGCTCGGCGGTCCACTTTTGATCAAGCGGAATGAGCTTGTCCTTGTCCACAAAGGGCGGGTAGCCGCCCTTCATGGTCAAGCGGATGTAATGGTGGTTGAAGCAGTCCAACGCGATGTGCATGGGGCGAATATCACCTACCTCGCGGGCACGTAAAGCCGTGCGCAAAAACAAATCAAAGTCGGCCGCTTGTTGGGTCTCATCCCAAGGACCCAAGATGGCGAGCGCGCGGCGCGAGAACATCACGGTGTTACCCACAAAGCCTTCAACGGCTTGGTGCTTGAACTGCGTTTGGCGGTTTTTGCAAAACGCTGCCCAGTTGCCATACATCCACTTGTGCATCAACAACAAGCTGTTGCGCCCCGTGCCAAACAAGCCCACCAAACCGCGAATGCGGTTCCAGCGACGACGCAGCTTCTTGGTCGCAGCTTTGCTTTCGATGCGCTCAATACCGCAAGAGGTGATGACGTCAAGTTGGTTGTGTTCGGCATTGGCGATCAGCGTGTCGTCCCAGTCTTTGCTGACGATGATGTCGTTGTTCAAAAACGCCAACCACTCACCTTGGGCAATGGCAATGCCAAGGTTTTGTGACACGGGGTAGGAGTAGTTGCCGGGGTTACGAATGACGCGTGCGCCGACCGACTCAAAGAAGTCGGCACTGGCATCGGTGGAGGCGTTGTCGATGACGATCAGCTCAAACGCATGCTTGGTGTTTTTGACCAAGTTCTCCCAATAAATCTGGTTCATCGGCAGCTGGTTGTACACCGCGGTGATGATGCTGAGTTTGGGCTTTTGTTCGGACATGGTCAGACTTTAAAGATGGGATCAGAGCAGGCGGTACACGCGCTCAGCCGACACGCCTTCTAAACAACGCGTGTGACCCAGCGGGCAGTCCCGCTCGTAGCAAGGCGAACAGGCCAACGGCGGTTGGTAGTTGGGATCCACGCGCAGCCAAACCACGCGCGCACGCTCGTTCAAAGGTGGTGTGTGCTCTGGACTCGAGGAGCCAAACACCGCCACCTGAGGCACGCCAAAGGCAGCGGCCACATGCATGAGGCCCGAATCGTTACTGACCACACGGTGTGCGTAGGCAATCAGCGCGAAGGCTTGCAACAAGTTGGTTTGGCCTGCCAAGTTGAAGCAATGGCCGGGGGTTTTGGCATTAGCTGTCGTCGCAATTTCTTGGCAAATGTCGAACTCTTTGTTCGAACCGAGCAAGAACACAGGGCGGTCAATCTTGCCGGCCAATTCGGCAAAGTGTTTGGCTGGCCAACGCTTGGCGGGGCCATATTCGGCACCGGGCGCAAACACCACATAGCTATTTTTTGCCAAGGTCGGCAACGTGGGCATGTTGGTGGCCAGCTCTTCAAGCGCCGCGTCCATCACACCCACACCGGCTTTGAGTACGGGGCGCAAATCGCCCACCAGCTTCATGGGGCCGCTGCGGCTTTGGCCGACGAGGCTGAGCGCGGCATACCACTCCACCATGGGTGGACGTTCTTCGGTGTCGGGGTTGTTCAAGCGATCGGTCAACAGACCAAAGCGCATTTCGCCGGTGTAGCCCACGCGTTTGGCAATGCCCGCCATCCAAGGCAGCAACGCGCTCTTTAACGAGTTGGGACACACATAGGCCACGTCAAATTTGCCGCGCAACTGACGTGCCAATTTCAAGCGGCCCATCAGTTGCAGGCCACCGTGTTTGAACGGCATTTCAATCACCTCGGCCACGCCCGGCATGACGCGGTACACCGGTGCAATCCAAGGCAAAGCAGCGACGGTGAGGCGCTCGCCACGCGCAGCCAAGCGGCGCAGCAAGGGCTCTGTCATCACCGCGTCGCCAATCCATTGGGGCGCGATGATGAGGGCGTTTTTAGTGATGGCCGCCAACGTGCTCGCCGGCTTTCAATTTGTACACGGTGCCGCAATAAGGGCACTTGGCTTCGCCAGTTTTAGCCACGTCCAAGTACACCTTGGGATGGGTGTCGCGCACCTCCATGTGTGCTTTGGCGCTGGGGCAAAACACGCCGCCTTGGCCGTTGAGGTCTTTGGCTAAAAGTTCAATCGAGTTGCTCATGATGTTTCCCCGTGAGTGCTTAGACGTTCGTCAACCAATGTGCGTACTTGGGATTGCGGCCATTGACGATGTCAAAGAACGCAGTTTGGATTTTCTCGGTGATCGGGCCACGGCTGCCCTCGCCCAACTGAATGCGGTCGAGTTCGCGGATGGGCGTGACTTCAGCAGCGGTGCCAGTGAAGAAGGCTTCGTCAGCGATGTACACCTCGTCGCGGGTGATGCGCTTTTGTACGATCTCTAGGCCCAAATCTTTGGCGATGTGGAACACCGTGTTGCGGGTAATGCCGTTCAAAGCGCCGGCCGACAAGTCGGGGGTGTAGATGACGCCGTCTTTGATCACAAAGATGTTTTCGCCAGCGCCTTCAGACACAAAGCCTGATGTGTCGAGCAACAGAGCTTCGTCGTAACCTTCATCGGTCACTTCCATGTTGGCCAAGATGGAGTTGGTGTAGTTGCTCACCGCTTTGGCTTGCGTCATGGTGATGTTGACGTGGTGGCGCGTGTAGCTGGAAGTCTTCACGCGGATGCCGCGCTTCATGCCTTCTTCGCCGAGGTATGCACCCCAAGTCCAAGCCGCGACCATCAAGTGGATGGTGTTGCCTTTGGGTGACACGCCTAGTTTTTTGTCGCCAATCCAAGTCAGCGGGCGGATGTAGCCGCTTTCCAAATTGTTCTCACGCACCACAGCGCGCTGCGCTTCGTTCACTTGGTCTTTGGTGAAGGGAATGGCCATGCGCAAAATTTTGGCACTGTTGAACAGGCGGTCGGTGTGCTCTTGCAAACGGAAGATGGCCGTGCCTTGCTCGGTTTTGTAAGCACGCACGCCTTCGAAGGCGCCGCAACCGTAGTGAAGGGTGTGGCTCAGCACATGGATCTTGGCATCGCGCCAATCGACCATCTGGCCGTCCATCCAGATTTTGCCGTCACGGTCAGACATGGATGAGGGGATCACGACGCTCATGGGTTTTCCTTTGGACTTGTGTAATGTGTTCGCCAAGTGGCGTAATCGTTCATTTTAGCGAGCCCAACACGGGTCTTCGCTGACGCAGAGCGGAGGCCGCTCAGTCGTTGGCTGCGTGGGTCGCGGGTTCTACATCGGTGGCTTGGAATGGACGATCCAGCGTCCAACTTTGTAGCTTGCCTTGCACAAACACACACAGCACCACGGACTGACTGCCATCGCGCCAACTGAACACCTCGGGCTGAACGCCCTTCTCGGTTTCTGGCTGGCCCAAGGCACGGGTCATGGCGATGACGTGCATCAAGCTAAAGCCCTTCTTGAGCTTGGCATTGAGCATGACGGCGCTATCGACAAAGCCAATCGGGCGGTTGCTGGCGCGCTTCATGAGTTGCACCAAGCGGGTGAAATAAAGCAGCAGCCACATGACACCCCCTGTGACGATCATGGCTATGCCCATCCAACCCCAGCTTTGCCAAGCCCAAGCGGTCAGCCCAACGGTGCCAATCGGCACCAAATATCTTTGAAAGTTCATGGGCTTATTGTCTCAGGCTCCGCTGCACGGAGGTGCTGGCTTTTACGTAGGCTGCGCAGGTTCAGGTGAGCGAGCGCACCAAGCTGATGGCCTCATCCACCCGCTCCACCGCGTGAACGGTCATGCCAGGGATGGGCTTTTTGGGCGCGTTGGCCTTGGGAATCACCGCCACGGTGAACCCCAACTTGGCGGCCTCTTTTAATCGCTCTTGCCCGCGTGGCGCGGGTCGCACCTCGCCCGCCAAACCGACCTCACCAAATGCGATGAAGCCTTGGGGCAGGGGTTTGCCCCGCAAGCTGCCTTGGATGGCCAGCATGACCGCCAAGTCAGCCGCGGGCTCGCTGATGCGCACGCCGCCCACGGCGTTGACGAACACATCTTGGTCCATGCAGGCCACACCGGCGTGACGATGCAGCACGGCCAACAACATGGCCAAACGGTCGCGGTCCAAGCCCACGCTCAAACGACGGGGCGATGGGCCGCCGCTGTCCACCAAGGCTTGGATCTCGACCAACATCGGACGCGTGCCTTCGAGCGTGACCAGCACACAACTGCCGGGCACGGGTTCGGCGTGTTGGCTCAAAAAGATGGCGCTGGGATTGGTCACCGCCTTCAAGCCTTTTTCGGTCATGGCGAACACGCCAATTTCGTTCACCGCACCAAAGCGGTTTTTGATGGCGCGTACCAAGCGGTAGGTAGAGTGCGTGTCGCCCTCAAAGTACAACACCGTGTCCACCATGTGCTCCAACACGCGCGGCCCAGCCAGCGCGCCCTCTTTGGTGACGTGGCCCACCAGCACCACCGCCGTACCTGTGGACTTGGCCATGCGTGTGAGGTGTGACGCACATTCACGCACTTGCGCCACCGAGCCAGGGGCGCTGGTGAGCTGGTCAGAGTACACCGTTTGGATGGAGTCCATCACCACGACAGCCGGCTGAAGCTTGTCGACGGTAGCGAGTATTTTTTCTAGCTGCGTTTCAGCCAGTACCTGAACTTGGCTGTGGTCCAACCCCAAGCGACGCGACCGCAGGGCCACTTGTGCGGCAGACTCTTCGCCCGTCACATACAAAGTGTTCATGCCACTGCGTTGCAGGCCATCCATCGCTTGCAAAATCAAGGTGGATTTGCCAATGCCGGGGTCGCCGCCAATCAGCACCACGCCGCCCTCCACCATGCCGCCGCCCAGCACACGGTCTAGCTCTTCTTGGCCGGTGGGCGTGCGCGCCACGTCTTGTGCTTCGATGTCAGAGAGCACCGCCACTTCGGAGGCTGGGGCCAAAGCGGCCATGCCTGCGTAACGGTTTTTGGTGGGGCCGCTGCTGTCAACCGCAGACTCTATGAGCGTGTTCCAAGCGTTGCAGCTGGGGCATTTGCCCAGCCATTTGGCAGTGATGCCGCCGCAATCGGTGCAGGTATATTGGGTTTTTTCTTTGGCCATGTTTGGATAATACTGGACAAATAACCAGCTCCGCTGCCCACATTCGCTTGGCACTCACGCTGTCTCCAGCGTGCACGTCATTTCAGAACAAGATGCGAGACACTTTGCACATGCCCCACCTCATCATTCAATACACCCCCCAGCTCGACGCTGAAACTGATATGGCCCAGTTGTGCCAAACCTTGAGCCACACCATGCTGGCGACCAAGCACCCAGATGGACAAGCTGTGTTCCCCATCGGCGCCACACGCGTGCTGGCGTTTCCTGCGGCGCACGCTGTGATTGCGGACGGCAGTGGCGACTATGCCTTTGTGTATCTGAACTTTCGCATCGCCAAAGGGCGCACGCCAGAGATGATTGAACACGTCGGCCAAGCATTGCTGGCGGCGACCCAAGCGCATTTCGCTGAAGTTTTTGCCAAGCGCCCTATCGGCATCACGCTGCAAATCGACGAAGGCCACGAAGTGTTTAACGCCGTCCACAATAATCTGCATTCTTTTGTTTAACAAGTCTTGAAAGCCCCGTCATGCAAACCCCTGTGAACCAATTCAAACAAGCCCTGCACAACCAACAACCGCAAATCGGCATGTGGATGGGCTTGGGCAATGCAGTGACCACCGACATTTGTGCCGGCGCTGGTTTTGATTGGCTGGTGATTGATGGCGAACATGGCCCGAACGACTTGACCACCCTGCTCGCCCAGCTGCAAACCATCGCGGCTTACCCCAAATCACACCCCGTGGTGCGTGTGCCGCACGATGCACCGGCCTTGTTGAAGCAAGTGTTAGACATTGGCGCCACCACGGTGTTGGTGCCCATGGTCGACACCGCTGAACAAGCCGCCGCCATCGTGAGCGCCTGTCGCTACCCCCAAGACGACGGCCAAGGCGGCATTCGCGGCATGGCTGGCACCCGCGCTTCGCGTTGGGGCCGCTACCCGAACTACGGCAAAGAAGCCAACGACCAAGTGTGTGTGTTGGTGCAAGCCGAAACCCGTGAAGCCTTGAAGAACCTCGACGCCATTGCCGCCACCCCCGGCGTGGATGGCGTGTTCATTGGCCCCGCCGACTTGTCGGCCTCGATGGGGTTCATCGGCAATCAAACCCATCCCGAAGTGCAAGCGGCCATCGTGGATGCCATTGCGCGTATCCGCAAAGCTGGCAAAGCGCCCGGCATCTTGATGGGCGACGAGACACTGGCACGTCAGTACCTCGCGCTCGGGGCCTTGTTTGTGGCAGTGGGCGTGGACAGCATGATCTTGTCGCGCCAAACCTCGGCCTTGGCGGCTAAATACAAAGAAGGCTTGGCAGAAATGTCTGCCAGCAAGGGCGCGTACTGATAAGCCCCGCTCAGTCCTGCGTGTAGCCCACACGCGCAGAGACTGCGCACATCAGCTCATAGCCCACCGTGTCTGCGGCTTGGGCCACTTCATCAATGGGCAGCAGCGCACCGTTAGCCGCCTTGCCCCACAGCGTGACTTCACTGCCATAACCAGCCTCATGACCTGCTTTGCCGCAAGGCGTGAGGTCCACCGCGATCATGTCCATGCTCACGCGGCCCAGAGTGCGGGTACGTATACCGTCTACCAACACAGGCGTATCTGTGGGGCAGTGGCGCGGATAACCATCGGCATAGCCACACGCCACCACGCCCAAACGCATGGGTGCTTCAGCCTTGAATGACGAGCCGTAGCCCACGGTATCGCCCACTTGCAAATCTTGGGTGGCGATGATGCGGCTGCGCAGACTCATGGTGGGTTGCAAATCCCAATGCGCGATGCTGTGCTCAGGAAAATCAGGCGCACTGCCATACAGCGCAATGCCGGGGCGCACCCAGTCGGCCGCCACCAACGCGTCGCCTGCATGACGCAACAAACCCGCGCTGTTGCAAGTGCTTCGCTCGCCTGGCAAGTCTTCGGTGGTTTTGGCAAACACGGTCATTTGTTTGGCAACACCAATCGCGCCGTCTGCATCACTGAAGTGGGTGATGAGAGAAATCTCGTCCACCTGCGGCAACTGGTTCAGGCGTGTCCATGCCGAACGAAAGCGCGTGGGCGTGAAACCCAAGCGATTCATGCCACTGTTCATTTTGAGGAAGATGCGGTGCGGCACCTGTGTTTTGTGGCGACTGAGCATGTCAATTTGCTCATCGCAATGCACGGTATGCCAGAGGTCAAGGCGCGAACACAACTCTAAATCGCGGGGGTCAAACACACCTTCTAAAAGTAGCACAGGCCCGCGCCAACCCAAGCTGCGTAGGCGTTGCGCCTCATCGAGGTCCAGTAACGCAAAGCCATCGGCAGCACGCAAACCCTCAAACACCCGTTCAATGCCATGACCATACGCATTGGCTTTGACCACCGCCCACACGCGTGCGTCAGGTGCAGCAGCGCGCATGCGAGCGAGGTTGTGACGCAAGGCGTCGGTGTGAACAAAGGCTTGAATCGGACGGGGCATAACCAATATTGTGGCACCCGCGTGATATAACCTTGCACCACTCAAGAAGAAAGAACAATCAGCACGTTCGCAGCCGTTTGCGATCTGCCAGACCCTCCCATGAAGCGCGGTTTCTACACCATCATGTCGGCCCAGTTTTTCAGCTCGTTGGCCGACAACGCCCTGTTTGTGACAGCCGTTGAATTATTGAAATCAGATGGCGCAGCCGAATGGCAACGCGCCGCTCTGGTGCCTATGTTTGCCCTGTTCTACGTGGTGCTCGCGCCGTTTGTGGGTGCATTTGCCGACTCACGACCGAAGGGCGAAGTCATGCTCATGAGCAACACCATCAAAGTGGTGGGCTGCTTGATGATGTTGTTCGGCGTGCATCCCCTGTTGGCTTACGCCGTGGTCGGCTTGGGCGCAGCCGCTTACTCGCCGGCGAAATACGGTATCTTGACCGAGTTGCTGCCCGCGTCGCAATTGGTCAAAGCCAATGGCTGGATTGAAGGCCTGACCATCACCTCCATCATCTTGGGCGTGTTGTTGGGCGGCCAGTTGGTGGGTCCCAACTTGTCCAGCTGGCTGCTGTCTTTTGACTTGCCTTTCTTCACCACTGGCGTTGACACCTCGGCTGAAGCTGCGATTTGTTTGTTGATCCCGCTCTACGCCTTGGCCGCGTGGTTCAACACCCGCATTCCCTACACGGGTGCAGCCCTCATGCCTATGCGTGCTGATTCCGAAAAAAGCATGACGCGTAATTTGTTGGCGTTGGTCCCCGATTTTTGGCATTGCAACCAACGTTTGTGGCAAGACAAGCTGGGGCAAATTTCGCTTGCCACCACCACCTTGTTCTGGGGCGTGAGCGGCAACTTGCGCTACATCGTGTTGGCTTGGAGCGCTGCGGCTTTGGGTTACACCACCACGCAAGCATCCAGCTTGGTGGGTGTGGTGGCTATTGGTACAGCCGTGGGTGCCATCGTTGCGTCCATGAAGATGCGCCTCGACCACGCCACCCGCCTCATGCCCTTGGGCATTGCGATGGGCTGCTTTGTGGTGGCGATGAACTTCATCGACAACCTCTGGTTGGCGGTACCTTTCCTCATCATCTTGGGTGGCTTGGGCGGCTTCTTGGTGGTGCCCATGAATGCTTTGCTGCAGCACCGTGGCCACAACCTCATGGGCGCTGGCCGCTCCATCGCCGTGCAAAACCTGAATGAACAGTTGTGCATCTTGGGCCTCGGTGGCTTGTACACCTTCAGCACCGGCATGGGCTTGAGCGCGTTTGGTGCCATCACCGCATTTGGCACCTTGGTGGGCTATGTGATGTGGCTCATCAAACTTTGGCACGCGCACAACCACACGCATCACCGCGAAGAACTCGCACGCTTGATGCACATCGCCCGCAATGACGACTTGCACGGCTAAACCGTGATGACGCGACCCGTGCTTGCAGTGTTGGCGTTGGTGCTCAACGCTTGGGTTTGGGGCATGTCTTGGTGGCCACTGCGCCAGCTGGATGCGCAGGGACTTCACCCTTTGTGGGCCACCACCTGTGTGTTCACCCTTGCCACTTTGGTGCTCACACTCATCAGCCCTGCTGGCTGGCGAAACTTCAAACAACACCCACAACTGTGGTGGCTCATGGCGGCCTCGGGTCTGACCAACGTGGGCTTCAACTGGGCGGTCACCACGGGCGACGTGGTGCGCGTGGTGCTGCTGTTTTATCTCATGCCCACTTGGTCGCTGCTGCTGGCGTGGTGGCTGCTCAAAGAGCGGCCAACGCGCAGCGCTTTGGCACGCCTAGGACTGGCCTTGCTCGGCGTGGTGTTGGTGCTGAAAACGCCGGAATCTGCTTGGCCACTACCGCAAGATTTATCTGACGAGCTAGCGCTGCTGGGTGGCTTTTGTTTTGCGCTGACCAATATCCTTCTGCTGCGTTTACAAAACGCACCCGAATCGGCGCGCATGGTGGCCATGTTTGGAGGTGGTTCGCTCATGGCCTTGGCGTGCGCCGTATTGGCAACGATGGCGGGCGTGATACCGAGCCCGCATGTGTTTGCCATCCCGCTTGACATCCCTTCTTCGTTTCACCTCGGCGCTTGGCTGACCCATGCGTCCGTTGTGCAGTACGTTGCGGCATGGACGCCTTGGGTGCTGGGCTTGAGTGGCGCCTTCTTGGTGTCTAACTTCGCGCTGCAATACGGCGCAGCGCGTTTGAACGCACACACCACCGCGATGGTGATGATGTCGGAAGTGGTGTTTGCCAGCGTGTCCTCGGTGGCACTAGGGGCATCGGTGCTGACTTGGCGCGTAGCGCTGGGTGGGGGCATGATCGTGGCTGCCGCTATGCTTGCATCGCAAGCTAGTACGGAACACACCAGCGAATAAAACAATCGAATAGTTGCACGCCACTCGGCGTCTGTTTACCTGCTGAATTGCCCTGAAAGGTATTGACGTATGACCACCTTGACCGACTTCACAGCCACCCGCATTGACGGCGCGCCCTTCGCCTTCGCCGATCTGAAAGGCCAAGTGCTGCTCATTGTCAACACCGCCAGCGCCTGCGGCTTCACGCCGCAATTTGAAGGCCTCGAAGCGCTGCACAAAACCTATGCCGACCAAGGCTTAACGGTCATCGGTTTTCCATGCAACCAGTTTGGCGCGCAAGACTCAGGCACCAACGCAGAAATCGGCGCATTCTGCCAACGTCACTACGGGGTGAGCTTTGCCATGATGGAAAAAATCAACGTCAATGGCGACGATGCGCATCCGCTGTTCAAGTGGCTCAAAGCCGAAGCACCAGGTTTGCTGGGCAGTGAGGCCATCAAATGGAACTTCACCAAGTTCTTGGTGGGCAAAGACGGGCGCGTGCTCAAACGCTACGCGTCTATGGATGCACCAGAGAAGTTGACAAAAGACATTGAGGCCGCGTTAGCAGCCTGATCCATCAGGGCGCTCAGTTCAACGCCGCATCCAACACCTCGACCCAATGCTTCACCGGCACATCAGTGCCGCTTTGCAAATGGGTGATGCAGCCCACGTTGGCGCTCAGAATGGCTTTGGGCTTGAGCGCATCTAAGTGGCCGAGCTTGCGGTCGCGCAACGTGGTGCTGATGTCTGGGTTCAGCACGCTGTAGGTGCCCGCTGAACCGCAGCACAAATGCGCTTCGGTATTGGCCACCTGAATGGCAAAACCCAACTCAGCCAAGTGCTTTTCCACGCCGCCTTTGAGCTGTTGGCCGTGCTGCAAGGTGCAGGGTGGGTGGAACGCTTGCATGCCAGCATTAGCCAGTACTTGGGCGTTCAGCTTAGGTTTCAGCACAGGCACCAGCTCTGGCAACAACTCGCTCAAATCTTTGGTGAGTTCGCTGATGCGTTTGGCTTTGGCTGCATAAGCGGCATCGGCTTTGAGCACATGGCCGTAGTCCTTCACCATCACGCCGCAGCCAGAGGCGTTCATCACGATGGCCTCCACCGCGTAGGGACTGCCTGGCTCAACAAACGGCCACCATGCATCGATGTTGGCGCGGATTTGCACGAGGCTGCCGTCTTGGTCGTTCAAGTGGAATTTCACCGCACCGCAGCAGCCCGCTTTGGGCGCGACTAGGGTTTGAATACCCGCTGCGTTCAACACCCGGGCTGTGGCGGTGTTGATATTGGGCAGCATGGCGGGCTGCACGCAACCGGCCAGCATCAGCACTTGGCGAGCGTGGGTTTGGGTGGGCCACACCACGCCGTTGCGCTCAGCTGTTTGGGGTGCTGGCACTTTGGCTTTCAACTTGGCTGGCAAGATGCCACGCACGGCTTGTCCGAGCTTCATCGCGGGCGCGAAAGCAGCCGAGGTCAAACCTTCTTTCAAAGCCCAGCGCATGAAGCGTTCACCCAAAGGGCGCGGCACTTGTGCGTCCACCACTTTGCGCCCCACGTCCACCAAGTGGCCGTATTGCACGCCGCTGGGACAAGTGCTTTCGCAGTTGCGGCAGGTCAGGCAACGGTCTAAATGCAGCTGTGTTTTGCGTGTGGGCTTGACGCCCTCGAACACTTGCTTCATCAAATAAATTCGGCCACGCGGACCGTCTAGCTCGTCGCCGAGCAGCTGGTAGGTGGGGCAGGTCGCCGTGCAAAAACCGCAGTGCACGCATTTGCGCAAGATGGCTTCGGCTTGTTCGCCCTCGGGCGTGCCGACGTATTGGGGGGCCAGATTGGTTTGCATGTAGGGCTCTAAATTTGAGTCTGGGTATTAAGCACGACCGGGGTTGAAGATGCCCGCTGGGTCAAACTGTTTTTTGAGTTCGTTTTGAATGCGTTGCTGCACCGCATTGAGCGGGGTGTACACGCCCACTTGCTTATCGGCTTCCCCGTGCGCTGCGCTCGTGCGGAACAAGGTGGCGTGGCCGCCAACCTTCTGCGCAGCGTCGCGCATTTGGGTCGCAGCCGTTGCAGGCGCCCACAACCAACGCTGCGCGCCATGCCACTCGATGTATTGCGCGCAAGTTTGGCCCTGCACACGTACGTCCAACACGGGGGCCGTTTGCGGCACGCTCAAGCGCCACAAACAGTCTTGCGCAGTGGGGGCTTTGAAAAAGTCCAAGGTTTGCTCGCCGCTGGCTTTCCAGTCGATGGCGGCTTGCGCGTCGTCCATGCGGGTGACTTGCGCGCCCAAGGCCTGCACCTCGGCGCTCATCTTGATGACTGCTGCGTCCACGGCAGCGACGGCTCCGCGTAGGCGCACAAAGAAAAAGTCTTGCGCTGGCGTGACGGTGGTGTCATGCACCCACGCGCTGGCGTTCAAGGGTAAGGGCTGACCTCCCCAACGATTGATCAGCGTGAGGGCTTGCGCTTGCGACACACCCGCACACATCAAGGTGGCTTCGCCGGGTGCCACGGGCAGAACTTTCAAAGACACTTCAGTGATCAGACCCAACTGGCCCCAGCTACCGGCCAGCAAACGCGACACGTCGTAGCCCGCCACGTTCTTCATGACTTGGCCGCCAAAGGTAAGGTGCTCGCCTTTGCCATTGATCACGCGGGCACCCAACACAAAATCGCGCACCGTGCCCACGTTCGCGCGAGCGGGGCCGCTCAGGCCTGCGGCCACCATGCCACCGATGGTGGCGCCAGCACCGAAGTGCGGCGGCTCGAAAGCAAAGCTCTGACCTTTTTCAGCCAAAGCGGCTTCCACCTCAGCCAGCGAAGTGCCGCTGCGAACAGTTATCACCAGCTCGCTGGGCTCGTAACTCAAGATGCCTTGATAGACAGAGGTGTCCAGCACCTCGCCTTGCAACGATTGGCCTAAGAAATCCTTGGTACCCCCTCCACGCAAGCGCAATGGCTGAGCGGTTTGGGAAGCTTGAAGAATACGGTCTGTGAGGTATTGCAGGGTGTCTTGCATGGCCAACATGGTAGCCGCTGGCACCAGCGGCACTGTTGAATTTTTTGCACAGCGCCATCAAAAAACACTTGGCACCCGCCACCCGCGTGACAAAGCGAGCGGACACAAAAAAGCCCGCCGTGAGGCGGGCTATGAAGTCCAAGGAAAACTTGAAGTACTTGAAAAATTAACGGTGGTAGGCAGTTTCGCCGTGTGAGCTGATGTCGAGGCCTTCGCGCTCTTCTTCTTCGCTGACACGCAGACCCAGAACCATGTCCACAATCTTGTAGCCGATGTAGGAAACCACAGCCGACCAAACGATGGTGGTGATGACGGCTTCCAACTGGATCAGCACTTGACCGCCGATGGAGTAGTCAGGGCTCACCGCATTGGCAACGTAATCAAAGATGCCCGTGCCGCCGAGCGCAGGCGCTGCAAACACACCAGTCAACAGTGCACCCACGATACCGCCCACGCCGTGGACACCAAACACATCGAGTGAGTCGTCAGCACCGAGCATGCGCTTGAGGCCATTGACACCCCACAGACACAAGAAGCCGCCTGCAACACCGATCGCGATGGCACCCATCGGGCCCACGAAACCGCAAGCTGGTGTGATGGCAACCAAACCGGCCACAGCACCAGAAGCAGCGCCCAACATCGAGGCTTTGCCTTTAGACAATGCTTCGCCAGCAATCCAGCTCAACGTAGCAGCAGCAGTGGCCACCAAAGTGTTCATGAATGCGAGGGCTGTCACGCCGTTGGCTTCGAGGTTAGAGCCGGCGTTGAAACCGAACCAACCCACCCACAACAAAGATGCGCCAACCATGGTCAATGTCAAGCTGTGAGGCGCCATCGACTCTTTGCCGTAGCCCGTACGCTTGCCGATCACATAAGCACCCACCAAACCTGCAACCGCAGCGTTGATGTGAACCACAGTACCGCCAGCGAAGTCCAATGCACCCTTAGCCCACAACCAGCCAGCAGCGGCGGTCACAGTTTCCAAAGAAGCAGCGTCTGTGATGGCATCTGGGCCGTCCCAATACCAAACCATGTGAGCGACTGGCAAGTAGCTGAACGTGAACCAAATGGCGCAGAACAACAACACAGCAGAGAAGCGAACGCGTTCAGCAAAAGCACCCACGATCAACGTGCAAGTGATAGCGGCGAACGTGGCTTGGAAGGCGGCAAATGTCAACTCAGGAATCACAACACCCTTGCTGAACGTGGCAGCGATAGAGTCAGGCGTGATGCCTTTGAAGAACAACTTGTCGAAGCTGCCAAAGAACGGTGAACCGGCGCTGAATGCCACCGTGTAGCCGTAGACCACCCACAACAAATAAATGAGCGAGCTGACGACAAACACTTGCATCAACACAGACAGCATGTTCTTGCTGCGGACCAAACCGCCGTAGAACAAAGCCAAGCCTGGGATGGTCATCAAGATCACCAACAGGGTGGCCACGGTCATCCAAGCGGTGTCGCCCTTGTTAGGAACGGGTGCGGGTGCTGCAACAGCGGCAGTTGCGGCTGCAGCAGCAGGTGCTGCGGCAGGGGCTGTGACTTTGACGTCAGCAGTAGGGGCTGTTTGTGCCATCGCAGCAGTGCCGCCGAGCAGCAAACCAAACCCGAGGGCCAGAGAGGCTAGAAATTTTTTCATGATGGGTGCTTCTTTCTTAAAGCGCTTCAGGACCGGTTTCGCCGGTACGAATGCGGACGACTTGTTCGAGGTCGTAAACAAAAATCTTGCCGTCGCCGATCTTGCCGGTGC
>CANCCJ010000010.1 GCA_947374535.1 Comamonadaceae bacterium
ATCGCGCCGCTGTTGTCAGAGGCGATGGGAAAAACGGTCATCGTGGACAACCGTGTCGGTGCCACCGGTGCGATTGGTGCAGAGTTTGTGGCGCGTGCGCCAGCAGACGGCAACACCATTTTGTTTGGCACCAGCAGCATCATGGGCGCTAACCCCGCCTTGATGCCCAAGCTTTCCTATGACCCCGTGCGTGACTTTGTGCCCGTCAGTCTGGTGGCCACCATCGAAAACATTTTGGTGGTTCACCCATCCGTGCCTGCGAACAATGTGCAAGAGTTCATCCGCTACGCCAAAGAAAATCCGGGTAAGTTGTTTTACGGTTCATCCGGCACAGGCAGTACCTACCACTTGGGCTCTGAGATGTTTGCCAGCATGACCAAAACGCAGCTCGGTCACGTCCCTTACAAAGGTCAAGGTCCTGCCGCGCAAGACTTGCTCGCAGGGCACATTCAACTGATGTTTGATGCGTTCAACTCTGCCGTCCCCAATATCAAGTCAGGGCGCGTCAAAGCGCTAGGCATTGCCAGCGCCAAGCGTCACCCCGAGTTACCCGACCTTCCCACGATCAGCGAGCAAGGTGTGCCAGGCTATGTCACCACCATTTGGCTCGCCTTCTTTCTCCCCGCCAAAACACCTGCCACCGTGGTGGATAAGTTGAACCAAGATCTGCGCACCATCATGCAACGCCCTGATGTGCGCGATCGCTTCAACAAACTGGGCATGCAAGCCGTTAGCTCATCGACGCAGGAGCTAGATACGGTGTTGAAGCAAGAGCTTGCGCAGTGGACGCGCGTGGTGCGCGAAGCCAACATCAAACCCGAATAAAAGGAGACAGCCATGAAAAAAATTGCAGCCGTTTTATCGCTCCTCATGGGCGCCACAAGCCTTTTCGCCGCCGACACCGACTACCCGACCAAACCTATTTCCATCGTCGTGGCCTATGCCCCGGGCGGCCAAGGCGATGTGTTCGCACGCTTGGTCAGTGAAAAGCTATCCACCGTCTACAAGCAAGCTGTGGTGGTCGATAACAAACCTGGCGTCTCTGGCACCGTAGGGACACGCGTGGCCGCCAAATCTAAAAATGATGGCTACACCTTGCTGCTAGGACAAACTGGTGAAATCACTGTCAATCGCTTGTTGATCAAAGACATGGGCTACGACCCTATGAAAGAGCTGGTCCCCGTGGTGCTGATTGGCAATGCGCCTTTGGTGATGCTCGCGCCTGCCGATGCACCCTACAACACGGTGAATGAATTCATCCAAATGGCGCGTGCCAAACCAGGTGAATTCAGCTATGGCTCAGTGGGCGCAGGCACCCCAGGCCATTTGTCTGCCGTGGCCTTGGGGCTGGGCGCCAAACTCAACATGGTGCATGTGCCCTACAAAGGCGTTGGCCCCTTGCTGTCTGACTTGATGGCTGGCCGCTTGCAAGCCTTCTTCAGCAGCGCCTCTGCCGCGATGCCACAAATCAAAGGCGGCAAACTCAAAGCCTTGGGTGTCACCACCCCACAGCGCATGACCTCATTGCCACAAGTGCCGACCATCGCGGAAGCAGGCTTGCCTGGCTTTAGCTACACCTTGTGGGGTGGTTTGTTTGCGCCGGCAGGCACACCCACCTATGTGATTGAAAGCCTGAATCGTGAAGTCAACGCCGTACTGGCGCAACCTGATATCCGCACCCGACTCGAAGCCGACAACGTGGCCGTGCCTAAAAACACACCCGCTGAATTTGCAGACTATGTGAAAGCAGAATCTATGAAATTCGAAAAACTTATCAAAGAAGCTAACGTGAAAGTCGATCAGTGATATGAAGATTGTCGTTTTACCCGGTGATGGCATTGGCCCAGAAACCATGGCCGTCACAGTGGATGTACTGCAAGCCGCCTCGGTTCGATTCGGCCTAAATTTGGAATTGCTGCATGACATCGCAGGTCATGAGAGTTTAAAAAAACAGGGTGCCACCGTCACCCCTGCGTTGCTTGAAAAAGTCAAAAGTGCCGACGGACTCATGCTGGGCCCGATGGCCACGTATGACTTCAAAGATGAAGCCAAAGGAGAAATCAACCCCTCCAAATTCTTTCGAAAAAGCTTAGACCTGTTTGCCAACATCCGCCCCTCACGGACTTACACAGGCGTCAAAACCATCACCGGCCCTTTTGACTTGGTGGTGGTACGCGAAAACACAGAGGGGTTTTATGCAGACCGCAATGTGGAGTCTGGCAACAGCGAAATATTGGTCACCCCTGATGTCGCCATTTCACTGCGCCGCATCACGCGTGAGTGCTGTGAGCGCATTGCACGCAGCGCATTTCAACTGGCCATGCAGCGACGCAAGCACCTGAGCTTGGTGCACAAACACAATGTGCTCAAAATCACCGATGGCATCTTCTTAGACGCTTGCCACCGCGTGGCCGCAGACTTTCCAGAAGTCACAGTCGATGATTTCATCGTTGACGCCATGATGGCTCACGTCGTACGTGCACCAGATCGGTTTGACGTGATCGTGACCACCAATATGTTTGGCGACATCTTGTCGGACCTCACCGCCGAACTCTCCGGTAGCTTGGGCCTAGGCGGCTCACTCAACGCGGGTTTACACAATGCCATGGGGCAAGCGGCACACGGTTCAGCCCCCGATATTGCAGGTCAAGACATCGCCAACCCTTTTTCTCTGATCACCTCAGCAGCCATGCTCTTGGGTTGGCACGCGCAACGCAGCGGCCATCTGTCATATCTGCAAGCCTCACGCGCCATTGAAGACGCCATCACCGCCTGCATTGCGGCAGGCGAGTCCACACGCGACATCGGTGGCGCACTTGGCACACAAGCCACGGGCAAAGCGGTCGTCAAACGCCTGCAACAGCCATGAACCTGACCGGTGGGTGTGACACGCATGTGCATGTCATTGGGGCAGCCAAGGCTTACCCCATGGTGGTGGAGCGGCAATACACACCCGGTTTTGCCGGTGTGGCCGATTTACAGGCCCATTTGAAACGCTTGGGTCTGACACGGGCCGTCATCATCCAACCCAGTGTGTACGGCACACACAACGAATGCTTACTCGACGCTTTGAAGGCTATGGCGGGACATGCGCGTGGCGTGGCGGTACTTGACACGCAAACTTCAACCGCCGTCTTGCAAACACTCGACGCACAGGGCGTGCGTGGTATTCGTTTGAACTTGGAGAGTGCGGGTGAACACAACAGCGTCAAGTTACAGACTGCGCTGCAGACGTGGGCGCCGCGGTTGGCAGATCTCGGCTGGCACATACAGGTTTATGCCCCACTGGCGGTGACCGTCTCTTGCGCGTCACGCATCGCGCAGCTTCCTGTGCCGGTGGTTCTTGACCACTTTGCGCTATGGCACGATGCTTCGTGCGCATCCTCTGAATCCAAGTGTTTGCTCGATTTGTTGGCGCAAGGAAAAATTTACATCAAACTCTCGGCCAGCTACCGCAGCCCGATGAAAGACGCACAGGCATTGCAGGCCGTGAGTCAACGACTCCTCGCCACCCGACCAGACCGCCTGTTGTGGGCCAGTGATTGGCCACATACCAACCGAGAACCGGGACGTGGCCCGCATGAGGTGAGTTGTTACCGCGACATCACGACCCAATCACTGCAGCATGAGCTTTGGCAATGGTTACCGACGCCAGAAGCACGACAGCAAGTCCTTGTGAACAACCCAAACCAGCTTTACAGATTCTGAGCATTGACATAGCGCAATGACAAGGTCAACACCTAGGTGTCTAATGCAGTCTTCACTTAGGAGAAATGTATGAAAGCAAACGTCGGCGGGTTCGACCGCATCTTGCGCATCGTCGCAGGCTTGGTACTGATTGCATTGGCAGCCACAGGCGTGGTCGGTGCTTGGGGCTACTTGGGTGTCATCGTATTAGCCACGGGCGTTTTCCGATTCTGCGGTGCGTACACCTTATTGGGATTGAACACCTGCCCACTCAAAGCGGTGGAAGAAGAGCCCGCCAAGTAAACGGCTCTCGCTTCACACCAGCCTCAGCGCTTTCAAGCGGCTGAGGCTTTTTTACGCGCCAACCAGAGCAAACCTGCACCAGTGATGAGCACGGGCACCAACGAGCCCCAGTTGAGCCATGCCCAGCCTTGTGTGGTCACTAACGCGCCGGAAGCAAACGAGGTCAACGCCATGGTGGCAAACACGCAAAAGTTGATGGCGGCTTGGGCACGGTTTTTCTCTTGCGGTGTGTAGGCCTGCATCGACAAGGTGGTGCTGCCTGTGAACAAAAAGTTCCAGCCCACACCCAACATGAAGAGCGCAAACAAAAACTGGTGCAAGTCCACACCCGACAAAGCCACGGCAATGCAACCTATATTGAGCAACACGCCCACACCCATGATGGTCAGCACACCAAACCGTTTGATGAGGTGGCCCGTCACAAAGCCCGGTGCAAACATGCCAATCACGTGCCACTGCAAGACCCAGGCCGTGTCTTCAAAGGGGAACCCACACACTTGCATGGCCAATGGCGTGGCAGCCATCAACAAGTTCATCACGCCATAACCCAAGGCTGCAGCCAAGGCAGCAATAAAAAATACAGGCTGGCGCATGATTTCGCCCAAGGGTTGGCCGCCTGTCTCATCGGCTTTGACCACGGGTGCGGGCGGGAATTCAATCTTACTCATCACCGCCATCGACAACACAGCCACCATCATTAAGGCCACATAGGCACCGGCAAACGGAATGCCGAACAAGCTCTTAGTTTGAATGGCCAAGTTCGGGCCAATGATCGCGCCAATCAAGCCACCCGCCATCACCAACGACACCGCCTTCTCGCGATAGTCAGGCTTGCAGAGCTCAGCCGCTGCAAAGCGATACAACTGTCCGTTGGCGCTGTAATAACCCGCTACCACTGTGGCCATGACCAACAACCAGAAGGATTGCGACAGCACGGCAAACGCGCCCAAAGCTGCGGACAACAAAGCCACCAACAGCCCTAACTGAAACGAACCCTTGCGCCCAAAACGCTGCTGTGATTTGGCCACCAAGCCGGTACTGAGTGCGCCACCCACCACATAGCCCATGACAGGCAATGTAGCCATCCATGCAACAGGCGCCAAGCTCAAACCCACCAGGCCATTGATGGCAATGAAGGTGACGTTGTTGGTCAGGAACAAGCCCTGCGCGATAGACAACAAAACAAGATGACGGTTCATAAAAGACCTAAAAAATCAAAGAGAGTAATCCAGCCGAAATGGCCAAACCAATAAGAGCATAGACGCCAAGCCTCACGTGAGGGCTACCGTCACTTCATCTAAGCCACGTTTCATCAACGCAAGCGGAGGGGCTGATACGCCCAACCGAACAACAACCCCGTCAAATCCAGCAGCACCAAACCGAAGATATAGAAACGTCGTGCCAGTAGACAAAAATGCATTCGACAGAGCGTGGGTAGATTTTTTTAGGTTCTAGCTAGTCGGTAGTCATGCCATCGTCTCCCAAGCCTTCAGCGCTTCTGTGGCATACATCAGGGCAGGCCCCCCGCCCATGTAAACACACACGGCCAAGGTTTCTTCAAGCTCTTGACGTGTGCAGCCGACGCGATGCAAAGCCTTCACGTGAAAGCCAATACAGCCTGAGCAGTGTTGGGTAATACCAATCGCCAAGGCCATCAATTCTTTGTGCTTTTCGCTCACAGCACCCGTGGCCATGGCCGCCTTAGCCAATTGACCAAAACCTTGCATAGCTTCAGGTTGCGCTTTGCGCAGTTCCGTCATCGACTGGCTAATATTCTTGATAAGGGTGGGATGGTCAAATGTACTCATAGCCGGCTCCAATGATCAAAGGGTGTTCAAAGGGATCTTCAAATAACACGTGCCGTTGGCCTCAGCGGGTGGCAGCTCACCGGCGCGGATGTTGACTTGCACTGAGGGCACGATTAGCACCGGCATCTCAAGCGTGGCATCACGTTGGGTGCGCATGGTCACAAAATCAGTCTCGGTCACACCATCGTGTACATGGATGTTCTTGGCGCGCTGGTCTGCCACAGTGGATTCAAAAGCCACAGGTCGATCGTTTGGTGGATAGTCATGGCACATGAATAAGCGCGTGTCAGCGGGCAAGCTCAAGAGTTTTTGAACAGAAGTAAAGAGGCTTTTAGCGCTTCCCCCAGGAAAATCGCAACGCGCAGTGCCCACATCGGGCATGAACAAGGTGTCACCCACAAATACTGCATCGCCGAATTGGTAAGCCACGCACGCAGGCGTGTGACCTGGCACGTCTATGATTTCACCCGCTGCATCATCCAAAACAATGTGATGCCCCACACCGAACAACACATCAAACTGCGAACCATCGGTTTTGAATTCAGACTCTAGGTTGAATACCTGTTTGAACACTTGCTGCACATCCCCAATACGCGCGCCTATGCCAATTTGGCCACCCAACAATTGTTTCAAATAGGGTGCAGCAGTGAGATGGTCTGCATGGGCATGGGTTTCGAGAATCCACTTCACTTGCAAGTTGTGGTCGTGCACAAAACGAACCACCTTGTCAGCTGTGTCATGGCTAGTTCGACCCGACTTGGGGTCGTAGTCCAACACCGAGTCGATGATGGCGCAAGCCCCGCCCTCACGTTGGTACACCACATACGTCACTGTCCATGTGGCTGGATCAAAGATGCCATGCACCAAGGGTTTGAATGTGGCCTGTTTCATTTTTTCAATCCATGAAATAACAATATATTTTTTAATATACTATACAAATCGTATCTATGCTGAAAAAAGCCATGAAAACCAATAACATAGACCTTGCTGACATGCACAAAGCCGCCGATCAAGCCTGCCGCTTGATGAAGGTGCTGGCTAACTCAGACCGCCTCATGCTCTTGTGCGAACTGGCTCAGGGTGAAAAGTGCGTGAGCGATCTAGAAGAAATACTGGGCATCGTGCAACCCACACTGTCACAACAGCTCACTGTGTTGCGCAACGAAGATCTGGTGACCACGCGTCGCGAAGGCAAAAACATTTATTACCAAATCAGCAGCCCAGAAGCATTGGCTGTGATGCAGGTTTTATACAAAACTTATTGCAATGGGTAAGGAGGCAAGCATGAATATTGATTGGACACATTTCACACCTTGGGCATCTCTCAGCGGTGGTATTTTGCTCGGCGTCGCATCTGCCCTCTTCATTTTGTTGAACGGTCGCATCTTAGGAATTAGCGGCATATTGGGTGGTTTACTGCTGCCCAAGCATGCTGACGCTTCATGGCGCATCACGTTTTTGTTGGGTCTGTTTGTGTCGCCTCTCGTGATGAAAGCATTGGCGCCTGCCGAGTTTTTGCATGCGCCGCGCATTGATGCCAACATGGCAATGGTTGTCATCGCAGGGCTATTGGTGGGCATAGGCACACGTTATGGGTCAGGCTGCACCAGCGGTCACGGGGTGTGTGGTTTGTCTCGCCTCTCCCCCCGCTCTATGGCAGCCACTGGCTTGTTCATGGCGGCGGGGTTTGCCACTGTGTTTGTGATCAAGCACATTCTCTAAGGAGCCATCATGCAACGCATCAGTGAATTCGTCGTCGGTTTGTTGTTTGGTTTGGGCTTGATGCTCTCGGGGATGACCGACCCAGGCAAGGTGTTGGGGTTTCTTGATCTCTTGGGTGAGTGGGATCCCTCCTTGGCATTTGTGATGGGTGGCGCGATTGCCGTTGGTTTCTTCGCTTTTGCATTGGCTAAAAAGCGAACCACCAATTTTTTTGGCGGTGCTTTGCACTTGCCTCAATCAACTCACATCGACAAGCGCTTGATTTGGGGAAATTTGATGTTTGGCGCAGGCTGGGGCTTGGCTGGTTTTTGCCCAGGGCCAGCATTGGTCAGCATGGCAGCGGGTCAAGACAAAGCCCTTGTGTTCGTATTGGCGATGATTTTTGGCATGATCGCGTATGAAGTTGCACAACGCTTCGTTCATTCACACACACAACACACAGAGACACCATGAACCACAACCACATCGCCGACACACACGCCCTGCTCAACAGCACAGAGGCTTCACTCACACCCACACGCCGCTTGGCATTGCAAACTGCATTGGGCATTGGCTATGCCGCAGCCGCCATGCCACTGATGGCGCAAACTGCCATTCAAACTTCTGCTGAAGGTTTAACCAGCGGTCGCGTTGAGATTGATGTGAATGGCTTCAAAGTTCCTGCTTACCGCTCTGCCCCTGCTGGCAAAACCAACCTACCCGTGGTGCTGGTGATCTCTGAAATTTTTGGCGTACATGAATACATTGCCGATGTCACACGTCGTCTTGCCAAAGAAGGTTATTTGGCCATCGCGCCCGAAATGTTTGTACGTCAAGGTGACCCCAGTCAGTTCAAAGAGATTGCCAAGCTGCAAGCCGAAATCATCAGCAAAGTGCCGGACGCACAAGTGATGGCCGATTTGGATGCCACGGTGAAGTGGGCCACTCAAAACGGCGGCAATGCCAACAAGGTGGCCATCACAGGATTTTGCTGGGGCGGGCGCATCGCATGGCTGTATGCCGAGCACAATCCAAAGGTCAAAGCAGCTGTAGCTTGGTACGGTCGAATGGAAGGCCAAACCAACGCCAACAACCCCAAGCACCCCATCGAATTGGCCGCGTCACTGAAAGCGCCAGTGTTGGGCTTGTATGGCGGTGCAGACACAGGCATTCCCGTGACATCCGTGAACAATATGAAAGAAGCCCTAGCGCAGGCTGCCACCAAAGGCAACAAAGCGGCCAAGGCCTCAGAGTTTGTGTTGTACCCAGACGCGCCACACGCGTTTCATGCCGACTACCGTGCCAGCTTCCGTGCTGGTCCCGCGGCTGACGGCTGGAGCCGCGCTGTAGCCTGGCTCAAGCAATACTCTAACTAAGTCAGCGTTAGGCCACAAACACCCGCGCTTTGCGCGGTGTGAGCACCAAGGTCTCACCCTCTGTAAATCCCTGCTCGTAAAACTGCGATGCAGGGATTTGCGCTTCAATGATCTGCTGATCTGACGGTCCATCGCCTTCAGCCGCTACCAGCTCTAAGCGGGCAATCGGGCCCACCACAATGGCACGCGTGAGTTGCGCTACGATGCCGCCCTCGTCTTCTCTGCCTGAGGTGAAGCGGCGCACATCCAAATCATGCGGGCGCACATAGGCAAAGGCTTTGGCATCTTGTGCGGCATGGTGCTCGGGGCTGGCCACGCGCACGGTTTGGTCTTCCACACCAATGTGCATTTCGCCTTCGTGAGCGCGGCCATGAAACAAATTCACATCGCCTAAAAAGCCATAGACAAACGGGCTGGCTGGGTGTTCCCACACTTCTTGTGGGCTGCCCACTTGTTCGACATTGCCTTTGTTCATCACTACCACTCGGTCAGCCACTTCGAGGGCTTCTTCTTGGTCGTGCGTCACAAAGATGGTGGTCACATTCAAATCGTCGTGCAAACGGCGCAACCAACGGCGCAACTCTTTACGCACCTTGGCGTCCAAAGCACCGAACGGCTCGTCTAACAACAACACTTTGGGCTCGACGGCCAAAGCGCGAGCCAAGGCAATGCGCTGACGTTGACCGCCTGAGAGTTGTGATGGGTAACGATCGGCCAACCAATCGAGTTGCACGAGGCTCAGTAAGTCGTGCACTTTCTTTTTGATTTGTTCTTCGCTGGGGCGCTCGTTGCGTGGTTTCACGCGTAGGCCAAAGGCTACGTTTTCAAACACCGTCATGTGACGGAACAAGGCGTAGTGCTGGAACACAAAGCCCACTTGACGCTCGCGCACATGCACGTGCGTGGTGTCTTCACCGCTGAACAAAATCGTGCCAGCGTCCGCTGTTTCTAAACCCGCGATGATGCGTAGCAACGTGGTTTTGCCGCAGCCCGATGGGCCCAACAAAGCGATCAATTCGCCAGAGTGAATGTCGAGGCTCACATCGCCCAGCGCTTGAAAGTCGCCAAACTGTTTGTGGATGTTTCTGATTTCGATGCTCATGATTCGGTACTCTTATTGATTTATGCGTGTGGGTTCTCGGGTGGCAAATCAGCCGTGGCTTTCAGCTCACGGGCATGACGCCATTCCACAAACGACTTCAACACCAAGGTCACCAAGGCCAACAAGGCCAACAGCGAGGCCACGGCAAACGCCGCCACCGATTGGTATTCGTTGTACAAAATTTCCACATGCAATGGCATGGTGTTGGTTTGCCCACGGATGTGACCCGACACCACCGACACCGCGCCAAACTCGCCCATGGCACGTGCGTTACACAAAATGACGCCGTAGATCAAACCCCACTTGATGTTGGGCAACGTGACATACCAAAAGGTTTGCCAGCCTGTGGCGCCCAACACGATGGCGGCTTGCTCTTCATCATTGCCCTGCGCCTGCATGAGCGGAATCAACTCACGCGCGATGAAGGGGAACGTGACAAACACAGTCGCCAAGACAATGCCGGGTACAGCAAAAATGATTTTGATGTCGTGTTCTTGTAGCCACGGCCCAAACCAGCCCTGTGCACCGAACATCAACACATAAATCAAACCGGCCACTACGGGGGACACCGAAAACGGCAAGTCCACCAGTGTGGTCAAAAACGCTTTGCCCGTGAACTCATACTTGGCAATGGCCCATGCGGCCGCAATACCAAACACCAGATTCAAAGGCACGGCAATGAGTGCGGTGATGAAGGTCAGGCGAATGGCCGACCATGCATCGGGCTCTTGCAACGCCACCCAATAGGCCTCCAAGCCTTTGCGCAAAGCTTCGGTGAACACCGCCGCCAATGGCAAGACCAAGAAGAAAAACATAAACGTGAGCGCCACACCAATGAGGCTGTAGCGCACCCATGCGGGCTCAGTCGTGCCCGCTTGTGCATTGCGTACGGAAGGGTTTGTTACGGCGCTCATGCTGGTGCTCCTGTATGGCGACGTTGCCAAGCCTGTAGTGCATTGATGACCAACAACAAAATAAACGAGATGACCAACATCACCACCGCCACGGCCGTGGCTCCGGCGTAGTCGTATTGCTCCAACTTGCCGATGATGATGAGCGGTGTGATTTCAGACACCATGGGCATATTGCCCGCAATGAAAATCACCGAGCCATATTCACCAATCGCACGGGCAAATGCCATGGCAAAGCCCGTCAGCAAAGCTGGTGCGATGCTGGGAAAAATCACGCGTGTAAAGGTTTGCCAACGCGTGGCACCCAAACAGGTGGCGGCTTCTTCTAGTTCTTTCTCTGCATCTTCCAACACCGGCTGCACCGTGCGCACCACAAAGGGCAAGCCAATGAAGATGAGTGCAATCACCACGCCATTGGGGTTGAACGCGAGCTGAATGCCCATGGGCTCCAAGTACTGCCCCACCCAGCCATTGCCCGCTAACAAAGCGGTGAGCGAAATACCGGCCACCGCAGTAGGCAAAGCAAAGGGCAAATCGACCAATGCATCGACGACCTTCTTACCGAAGAAGTCGTAACGCACCAGCACCCAGGCTACGAGCAAACCAAACACCACATTGACCAAGGCAGCAATGAGTGACGCGCCAAAGGTGAGTTTGTACGACGCCATCACACGTGGGCCTGTGACAGCTTCAACAAATTGGTCCCACGTGAGCGTGAAGGTTTTGAAAATCAATGCGGAGAGCGGAATCAACACAATCAAGCTCAGGTATGTGATCGTGAAACCTAAGGTGATGTTGAAGCCGGGAAGAACACGCGCAGCCTTGTGGCTGCGCGCCAAAGAGAACAATGCCATGAATTACTTAACTGTATAAATTTTGTCAAACTGGCCACCATCATTGAAGTGCACTTTTTGCGCTTCGCTGAGTGAGCCGAAATACTCGCTCACAGGCACCAACTGAATGGGCTTGAAGGTCGATGCATATTTCTTCAGCAACGCAGGAGAACGTGGACGCAAAGCGTGCTTAGCAGCAATCTCTTGCGCTTCGTCTGAATACAAGTAGTTCAAATATGCCTTGGCCAATTCGCCTGTGCCTTTTTTAGCCACGGTGCGTTCCACTACGGCCACTGGGTTTTCCGCAATGATGCTGACCGAGGGATGCACAGCATCCACCTTGCCTTCGCCAAACTCACGATCGACTGACACCACTTCGGATTCAAACGTCACCAGCACATCACCGATGTTGCGTTGCAAGAAGATGGTGGTCGCGTCACGGCCACCTTTGGCGAGCACGGGCACGTTCTTAAAAATCTTGGCCACAAACTCAGCAGCTTGTGCATCGGTCTGGCCTTTTTTACGCGCATAGGCCCAAGCTGCCAAATATGCCATGCGGCCATTGCCACCGGTTTTGGGGTTGACGATGATGACTTGCACACCAGGCTTGGTCAGGTCGTCCCAATCCTTGATGCCCTTGGGGTTGCCATTGCGTGTGAGAAACAACATGGTTGAGGTGGTAGGAGACGCGTTGTTGGGGAACTTCTTCGCCCAGTCTTTCGCCACCACGCCGTTGCTGGCCAAGAACTCGATGTCGGTGGTGGTGTTCATGCTGACCACATCGGCATCTAAGCCGTCGTTCACCGCACGGGCTTGTGCGCTAGAGCCGCCGTGGGCTTGGTCAATCTTGATGTCTTTGCCTGTGGTCTTTTTGTAATGGGCCACAAAAGCTTGGTTGTAGTCTTTGTAAAACTCGCGGGCCACGTCATACGACGCATTCAACAAAGTTTGAGCAGAAGCCAATGAGCTGACTGCCAACAACGCTGCGGCCAAAGTGGTGTGTATGAATTTTTTCATGCGGTTTGAAGCTCCAAAGATTGAGTAGATGCCACAGATGTTGTCGCCTTGAAAACCAATGGTGTTTCCACCAAAGATTGCAAAAGTGCCAAGCCCAGTGGCCAAGCGCCAAAACCAGAATCGATATTGATATGCCCTGCATTTTGCAAACGCACAAACTCGCTGCCCCACGACCTAGCGTACGCCCCAGCGGTGCGCACAGGGCAATACGGGTCGTTGCTGCTGGCCACCACCACACTGCGGTAAGGGAGCGTATGGTACGGCACAGGCGCAAAGTCCACCAAAGGCGCACGGCGCTCAGGGTCAGCCGGTGCAACCAACAAAGCACCATGAATGCGTGCCACCGCTTCGGGTGGCAAGTGTGTCGAAGCAATACAGCCTAGGCTGTGTGCCACCAACACCACAGGGCCGTCTTGGGAGAGGATGGTTTCGGCAATACGGCCCACCCATGCGCTGCGCGTGGGGGAAATCCAGTTGTCTTGCTGCACGCGCACGGCGCCCTTGATGGACTCGGCCCACAGGCTTTGCCAGTGGCCGGGGCCAGAATCGCGCCAACCGGGCACGATGAGGATGGTGGGTGTTTGAGACATAGCCGCGATTGTGAAAGGGAATTGTCCAATCGCAAACGACTGTTTATTTGTTAGTTAATAACGTATGCATATATAGAAAAGCGGTGAGTCGGCATATGGCCGATTCACCGCTTCTTTGGGAACGCTTGGGCCTTAAGACTTAGCACGACTGCCACTGAGGCGGCGTACCACCGCAATCATGCGGTCCACCTCTTCGCAGGTGTTGTAAAACGCCAGCGATGGGCGCACCGTGGTTTCCAAACCAAAGCGACGCAAAATAGGCTGCGCGCAATGGTGACCGGTTCGCACCGCAATGCCTTCTGCATTCATGGCCTTGCCCACTTCTTCGGTGGTGTAGCCCTGCAACACAAACGACAACACACTCGCCTTCTCATGGGCCGTGCCCACTAAGCGAACGCCAGGAATCGGCTTCAAGTGGTGTGTGGCATAGACCAACAAGTCATGCTCGTAGCGTGCGATGTTTTCCATGCCAATGCGTTGCACATAGTCAATCGCAGCGCCCAAACCCACAGCATCAGCAATGTTGCCGGTGCCAGCCTCAAACTTGTTGGGCGGTGGTTGGAACAACGTGCGCTCAAAAGTCACGTCGGCAATCATGTTGCCGCCGCCCTGCCAAGGTGGCATGTCGTCGAGCAACTCACGACGGCCATACACCACGCCAATGCCAGTGGGGCCAAACACTTTGTGCCCGGAGAACACAAAGAAGTCAGCACCAATTTCTTGCACGTTCACACGCATGTGACTCACCGATTGCGCGCCATCCACCAAAGCTACAGCACCTGCGCGATGGGCCAAGTCGACGATCTCTTTCACAGGCACCACGGTGCCCAAAGCGTTCGAGACTTGCGTGACCGACACAATCTTGGTGCGGTCGCTCAAGAGCTTCTTGTATTCGTCCAGCAGCACTTGGCCGCTGTCATCCACAGGAATGACTTTGAGCTTGGCACCTTTGGCTGCAGCCAACTGTTGCCAAGGCACGATGTTGGCATGGTGTTCAAGGTTAGAGACGATGATTTCATCGCCCTCACCCACGTTTTGCCAGCCCCAAGTCTTGGCCACCAAGTTGATGGCTTCGGTGGCACCGCGCACAAAGATGATTTCTTCGACTGAACCTGCACCCAAGAAGGCACGCACTTTTTCGCGGGCACCTTCGTAAGCATCGGTGGCACGCGCTGCTAACTCGTGGGCCGCACGGTGAATATTGGAATTCTCGTGGGCATAGAAGTAAGCAATGCGATCAATCACCGATTGCGGTTTGTGCGTAGTAGCCGCGTTGTCAAACCACACCAACTGTTTGCCATTCACACGCTCTTGCAAGACGGGAAAATCACGGCGCACCGCATGCACGTCAAAGCCCGGATGCCGGGCCTCGTCAGCTTGTGGCACACGCTCTGAAAACCCGTGCGCTTGTCGCGTGGGTTGTGCAAAGTAATAAGGCGATGTGGGCCGCTCAGTGGCGGTGGTGGGTGCATGTGCAGGCAACGGCTGCGCTTGGTGTCGTGGGTTTTCACCCAGCAACGCACGCAAGTCATCGGCCCCCGGCAAGCCAAACGACTGCGCAGACACACGGTCTTCGCGCGGCACGTCAAAGCTTTGCACTGTAGTGGGGTACCCCGCGGACTCACCCAAGAAGTAGTAGGGCGTCGAGGGCGCAGGTGAACGCTGGTGCGCAGGGCCAATGGCCTCAGCTCGCTCAGGCGAGGCACCACCCACTGCGGGCAGCGAAGGCGCGTAAGCCTGTGGCACACCGAGTGAGCCACTGCCCACACGACCATCCACAGCAGGCGGCACGATGGAGGCATGGTCAGGCACACCATTCGGCGCAGCAGAGTGTGGCACCAAGGATGGGGAAGACGCACCGAGGTTCAACACGCTTTGCGGCGACTGAGGTGCGGCATTGGCACCGGGCGCAATCGTGCCCGGCAACTGTGGGCCGTTACCTAAGGGGCCCAGCGATGAGCCAGCTGGCAACACATTCACAGGCGCAGATACACCGCCCAAGGCGGTAGGCGAAGGCGCCACATTCAGTGCCGTCTGCGGCTCAGCACGTTCACCTGGCAATGCAGCAAAGAACTGACCCGCGAGTTGCGCCAAAGCGCCAACGTCTAACGGGCTGTGAACTTCACTTGTAAGTGTCTGGATACTCATGGAACTTGCCAATCTCAACATCTTCCAACACAGCCAACGCATCGTCAGACTGCACCACCAGCGAGCAATACAAGCTGATCAAGTAGGACGCAATCGCGCTGCGGTTGATGCCCATAAAACGCACAGACAAACCTGGGCTTTGTTCGCCAGCCAAACCTGGCTGATACACACCCACCACGCCTTGGCGTTTTTCGCCCACGCGCAACAGCAAGATTTTGGTTTTGCCGTCAGCCACTGGCACTTTGTCGCTAGGAATCAGAGGGATTCCGCGCCATGTGAGGAACTGTGAACCAAACAAGCTCACGGTCGGTGGAGGCACACCACGGCGTGTGCACTCGCGACCAAAAGCAGCGATGGCCAAGGGGTGCGTCAAGAAGAAGGCGGGTTCTTTCCATACTTTGGTCAACAACTCGTCCAAGTCGTCAGGTGTGGGTGCACCGGTGAGTGGGTAAACCACTTGCTCAGGGGCGACGCTGGCCAACAAACCGTAGTCAGGGTTGTTGATGAGTTCGCTCTCTTGTTTTTCTTTGATGGTCTCGATCGTCAAGCGCAATTGCTCTTTGATCTGGTCGTGTGGACTGCTGTACAAGTCGCTCACGCGGGTGTGCACGTCGAGCACGGTGGACACCGCATTGAGGAAGTACTCACGGGGTTGGTCTTCGTAATCCACAAAGGTTTGTGGCAGCTCAGACTCATCGCGTTTGGCGCATGCCACGAGCACGTCTTCTGGGTTCTTCACTTTGTTCAAGCGATAGATACCAGCTTCCACAGGTGACCATTGCAGCAAGTGTGTCAACCAACGTGGGCTGATAGTCGACAGAATGGGGACCGTTTTGGTGGCGTTGGCTAGCTGACGTGCAGCGTTGTCGCTCAGCGCGAGCTGAGAAGATGTTTGTTCCGACATGGGAAAGCTCCGAGAAAGTTACAAAAAAGGTGAAGAAGTGTCAAACGTTCAGAGCCATCGATCAACATGCTATAGCCGTCAATTCAATGCCTTTGAGGGTTTGGGAGGAAGAAATTCGCTCGGCATGCGAAACCAAGGTGGTCACACTCACGCCAAAAGCGAAGGCGAGTTTTTCGATGGTGAGTAACGAGGCAATGGCTTGGCCACGCTCTAGTTCACCCACATACGAACGATTCAAGTCGGCGTGCTCTGCCAGGGCCTCTTGCGACCAGCCTTTTTGCTCGCGCAAGTGACGCAAAGCCAATCCGAAATGATTCGGAAGCTGGCTCATAACATGGCCACCGACTCGTCACGCTGCGAACGTGCCTGAGTGACTTGGGCCCCCGGTGCCACATCGTGCGTCACCCACACATTTCCGCCAATGGATGCGCCTTTGCCAATCGTCACGCGCCCCAGCACAGTGGCACCGGCATAAATCACCACATCGTCATGCACATGTGGGTGGCGCGGTAAGCCTTTGACGGGGTGGCCATCGGCATCGGTCGGAAAGCTTTTCGCCCCCAAAGTGACTGCTTGGTACACACGCACACGCTGGCCAATGACGGCGGTTTCGCCAATCACCACGCCTGTGCCGTGGTCGATGAAAAAGCCAGCCCCAATCGTGGCCCCTGGGTGAATGTCGATGCCTGTTTGCGCATGCGCCAACTCTGCCACCAAGCGTGCCAACAGCGGCACACCCAAGGCATACAAGCGATGCGCCAAGCGGTGGTGAATCATGGCTTCGATGCCGGGGTAACACAGCAGCACCTCGTCCACACTGCGTGCGGCTGGGTCGCCTTCAAAGGCTGCAGTCACATCGCTGTCGAGCAGCTCACGGATGTGCGGCAACGCATGTGCTAACTCACGCACGATGTGCAAAGCATGCGCATCCACTTTCGCTTCAGACTGCGACGCATCGTGACGTGCGGCATAACTCAGCTCTAAACGTACCTGATGCAACAAACCATGTAACACCGAGTCGAGTGTGTGCCCGACATAAAAGTCTTCACTCTCTTGGCGCAAATCTGACGGCCCTAAACGCATAGGGAACAAAGCCCCACGCAAGCCTTTGACGATGTCCGACAAAGCCTCACGTGATGGCAACTCGCGTCCTCCCGGCTCGGTGGAACGCTGCTGCGCCTCACGCCAACGTTGGCGCACTGCTGCCAATTCAGAAACCACATGCTGCAAATCAAACGATGCAGCGCGTGGGTCTAAAGTCAAATCACTCATGCTGCCAAACCTGCCTCGTTGAACACGCCTTCAAACAAGACAGAGCTCAGGTAACGTTCACCCGAATCTGGCAACACCACCACAATGGTTTTACCTGCGTTCTCAGGCTTCTTGGCCCAACGCACCGCTGCGGCGGTGGCTGCCCCGCAAGAGATGCCGGCCAAGATACCCTCTTCACGCGCCAAGCGACGGGCAAATTCCACAGCGTCTTCATTGCTGACTTGCTCAACCGCATCAATCAGAGACAAGTCCAAGACATCCGGCACAAAGCCTGCGCCAATGCCTTGAATCTTGTGTGGCCCAGGCTTCACTTCTTCGCCCGCACGCGTTTGCGTCAGCACTGGGCTAGCCGTCGGCTCGACAGCTACTGAGGTAATGGCCTTGCCCTGTGTCTTCTTGATGTAGCGCGACACACCGGTGATGGTGCCGCCCGTGCCCACGCCGGAAATCAAGATGTCAATCGCACCCTCGGTGTCTTCCCAAATTTCGGGACCAGTGGTGCTTTCATGAATCGCTGGGTTGGCTGGGTTTTTGAACTGTTGCAGCAGCACATACTTGGAATCGCTGGCTGCAATTTCTTCAGCTTTGGCAATCGCGCCTTTCATGCCTTTGGCGCCTTCGGTCAGCACCAACTTGGCACCGTAGGCCAACAACAATTTGCGACGCTCCAAACTCATGGTGTCAGGCATGGTGAGCGTGATGGGTATGCCACGCGCTGCAGCCACAAAGGCCAACGCAATGCCCGTGTTACCACTGGTAGGCTCCACAATTTCTTTGCCAGCACCCAACACGCCGCGCTTTTCGGCGTCCCACACCAAGGCAGCGCCAATGCGGCACTTGACGGAGTAAGCGGGATTGCGCCCTTCAATCTTGGCCAACACGGTGGCTGCTGCACCATCGGTGATGCGATTGAGTTTGACCAAGGGCGTGCGGCCAATGGACAGCGAGTTGTCGTTGAAAACGTGTGTCATGTGAAATTCCTTTGTCAATCTCAGTCTTGCACCCAAGGCAGCTGATGGAAGCGCCAACCATCAAACCCACCGCGATGCTGGTGTTCATCTAATTCGCCTTCAAAACCTTCGGCAATGTTGTAGACCTGCGTGAACCCTGCTTTAGCCGCCACATCGGCAGCCAAGGCCGAGCGCTTGCCACTGCGGCACAGCAGCAGCACCACAGCGTCTTTGCCCACTTTGGCTTCGAGCTCGCGGGCAAAGCGGGGATTGCGCGTCAGCGCCGTACCTGTAGCCCACGCCACATGCACGGTACCTAGCACATGGCCCACAAACTTGCGTTCTTCCGTGCTGCGCACATCCACCAATTGCGCTTGACCGCTGGAGAACAATTCCCAAGCCAACTTGGGCGACACGCGACCTGCGTAGCTCAACCCTTCTTCGTGGGCCAAGGCTTTGGCCTCTTCCAAGGTATTGCCCCCCACTTGCTGCTCTAAAACATCTGTCATTTTTTTATCCCTTTTCAAGTTCATGTCTGTGTCTTGCATTGCGGTCTCAAGACGGTTGAATGAACTCTATAGGCGGCTAGTCAAAACTCAAACTACTGTTTATTTGTTTGTTTATTTCTAAATCATCTGAACAAGCTTTAGCGCTGGTGGCAATGCAACCATGACCAAGGTACTGCTGTAAGCGAACACAAATGCGCCAACCACACGCTTGGGTGTGCGATGAATCAATTTAGAGAAATGCATACAAATTTCTTTCAATGTCAAAGTTTGAACAACGGCAAGGCTTGCGTGTCAACTCGTTTGGGCAATAGTTTTTCGCCAAAAAAAGCATCAGCAATCTTTTGCTGCTCTGCCAAACCCGCTGGCGTGACAGCACGCACCGCATAACTGCGATGGGTGTTGGCCTGCTCAACAATATGAGATTCCAAACCCCACACGCCGCCCAATAAGGCAGCCGCTTCTTTGGGCTGCTTCTTGACCCACGCCCCTGCTTTTTGAAGCTCACTCACTAGCAGCCGCAACACATCCGGATTGGCTTTGGCATAGACATCCGATGCCAAGTAATACCGTTGGTATGAAGCGGTCTCGCGCGGAACGGGCAAAACGCGCGCGTGACTTTGCGTCACCACCGCTGACAAAAATGGGTCCCAAGCCACCCAGGCATCAATCGCACCTTTTTCAAATGCAGCGCGTCCATCGGCTGGTGTTAGATAGGCAGGCTCAATATCCTTGAAAGACAACCCAGCTTTTGCTAGCGCAGCAATCAACAAGTAATGTCCACCCGCTGCTTTGGCCACACCCACCTTCTTACCTTTCAAATATGAAACGTCACGAATGCTGGAATCTGCCTGCACCACAATGGCCTGAGCCAAAGGAGATGGCGCCTCTTGCGCAACATACGTAATTTGTGCACCCGCAGCCTGCGCAAACACGGGCACGGTGTCAGCCACATCGGCACTGAAGTCGACATTGCCCAGATTCAAAGCCTCCAGCAATGGCAAGCCTGTGCTGAACTCGTGCCATGTCAATCGAATCCCTTTCGCTGCTAGTAAGGGCTCAAGCGTTCCTTTGGCTTTGAGCACCGTGATCAAAGCAGATGACTTTTGATAGCCGATTCGCAAAACACCGCGCTCGTGCCCCTGGCTATGCACACATGTACTGCCCAGCAGCGAGGCCGTAGCTATCAACCACTGCCGACGATTCAATTCATTGTGCGTGTGTTGCATCTCATCCCACCTTGGTCACTTGCGGCTCCGCACCGAGCAGCGGGCGTTGAATTTGTTTTGCTTGAGCAGGTGGAATGGACAGCAACAAAATAGCCAACACGCAATTTGCACACACCAAAACTAAAGCAATTGCAATCAAATCCTAGGCTTTCAAGCATTGTTTGATGTTTATGTCATGGCGGCCCCATGGCTGATCTGTATGTGTCATCACTCAACTCAATTCGTATGAATACTGGTGCGCGATTGTTTGGCGGTTTTGACGATTTGAGAACGACAAATTACGCAATAGCAAATTACAAAACCGTCTATGCACACAAACTGACAAACCTCAACAAGATGCAGTGAGCTTGATATATCGACATGCGTTTTTATTCGTTGCTCTCTTATCGAACCAAACGCAGACTGCAGCCTTCATTCACTACACAGGACACGTATGACCACCCATTGGAAATTTGAAACACGCTCGGTTCATGCGGGCTATCAACCAGACCCGACGACCAAAGCCGTGGCTGTTCCGATTTATCAAACGGCGGCTTACGCCTTTGACAACGCACAACATGGCTCAGATTTGTTTGACCTGAAAGTACCAGGCAATATTTACACCCGCATCATGAACCCCACACAAGACGTGTTGGAGCAACGCATTGCATCGCTAGAAGGCGGTATTGCAGCGTTGGCGTTGGCCTCCGGTCAAGCTGCTGTGACCTATGCGATTCAAACCTTAGCTGAAGCCGGTGACAACATTGTCTCCAGCACAGCCTTGTACGGCGGCACCTACAACTTGTTGGCGCACACCTTGCCGCAGTTTGGCATCACCACACGGTTTGCTGACCACCGCAACCCCGATAGTTTTGAGCCTTTGATCGATGGCAAAACCAAGGCTATTTTTGTGGAGTCTTTGGGCAACCCACAAGGCAACGTCACAGACATTGCACGCATTGCAGACATTGCCCATAAGCATGGTGTGCCACTCATTGTGGACAACACCGTGGCCACACCCTACTTGCTGCGTCCGTTTGAACATGGCGCAGACATTGTGGTTCACTCGTTGACCAAGTACCTCGGCGGTCATGGCACCTCGATTGGTGGCGCCATTGTGGACAGCGGAAAATTCCCATGGGCAAAACACAAAGAGCGCTTTAAGCGCTTGAACGAACCCGACGTGAGCTACCACGGCGTGGTGTACACCGAAGCATTGGGGCCAGCCGCCTACATCGGTCGAGCGTGTGTCGTTCCCTTGCGCAACACAGGAGCAGCCATTTCACCGTTCAACGCCTTCTTGATTTTGCAAGGCATCGAAACGCTGGCCTTACGACTGGAACGTATCAACAGCAACACACTTGAAATTGCCAAACATTTGGAACAACACCCCAAAGTGGGTTGGGTCAATTACGCGGGACTGAGCAACCACCCCGACCATGCACTCGCGCAAAAGTACCTGGGCGGGCATGCCTCAGGCCTGTTGACGTTTGGCGTCAAGTCGACCCAAGGGCACGGACGTGAAGCAGGTGCAAAGTTCTTGGATGCGCTGCAGTTGTTCACACGCTTGGTCAATATCGGCGATGCCAAATCGCTAGCCACGCACCCTGCGTCCACCACACATCGCCAGCTCGCACCCGAAGAGTTGGCCAAAGCAGGCGTGTCTGAAGACGCTATTCGCTTGTCCATTGGCATTGAACACATTGATGATTTGCTTACCGATTTGGACCAAGCGCTTTCTGCAACTTAAATCTAGATTCGAAGGATTCAGATACAACAAGCCCGCTTATAGCGGGCTGTTCATGAATACTGTGTCAATTCAGTGAATCTTTCAGTCCTTTACCGGGTTTGAAGCGAGGCACCTTAGCCGCTTTAATTTTTAACGGAGCGCCAGTGCGTGGGTTGCGCCCAGTACGTGCAGCACGCTTGCTTGCACTGAAAGTTCCAAAACCTACGAGCGTGACCGAGTCACCTTTTTTGAGGGTTTTCTTGACTGCATCTAGCACCGCTTGGAGCGCGCGCCCTGAAGCGGCTTTTGAAATGTCAGCCTGCGATGCAATGTGCTCAATCAATTCTGTTTTATTCATCTATCTTCCTTTTTGAAAATTTAAGCCTCTCTCTAAAGAGGTTAGCTACGCGAGTTGGGCGTAGTCACCACTGACAACTTGGAAATTCCGACACGCTCGACATGTGCCATCACCTTTGCCACAGCGCCATAAGGAACTGCGGTATCCGCATGCAAATGCACTGCCGCATCTGGAAATTGAGACTTCAACGATGCCAATCTCCCCTCCAAGTCTTGCGATTCAACTCTCACCTTGTCTAAGTAAACAACTTCATTGGCATCAATGCTCAAAGTAAAGTTTTTCTTAGACTCAGGTGCAGAGGTCGAGGCTGTCGAAGGCAACTGCACCTTGATGGCATTACTCAGCAAGGGCGCTGTAACGATGAATGCAACCAACAACACCAGCATCACATCAACCAATGGCGTGATATT
This sequence comes from Comamonadaceae bacterium, assembly GCA_947374535.1. Next base: position 22,814 of record CANCCJ010000010.1, read on the forward strand.
GATTTCACTGAGGACTTCGTCCCCATCCTGAGAAGTAGAGATGGCCATTACGCAGTCCTTTCTGTTGCTGTCCAGTGCGTCACATTGGATACATTGAGTTGATGCAAAGATGATGATTCATCTTTATCTGCCAGCACATAAATTTGGCTGAGATTGGGCACCTTGAAGTCAGACTTGCGAAGCAAGTTGACGTAATCGTTTGAAAATTCATCAAGGTCAGCCCCAATGACTTTGAGGCGGCGCAAAAATACGTTGTAAGCCAACACAGCAGGCACAGCCACCGCAATGCCAATACCTGTCGCCAACAATGCTTCACCGATCGGACCTGCCACCACATCCAAGCTGGCTGACGATGCACCCCCAATAGCTGAGAGCGCATGCATGATGCCCCACACAGTACCAAACAAGCCCACAAACGGAGCCGTGCTGCCAATGCTGGCCAACACACTCAACCCGGTCTCTAACTGTCGGCGCTCTTTGTGAATTTGATGACGCAAAAATCGCTCAAGTAACTCTTGTCGATCTGCGCTGTGTTCCAAATCTTTGGCAGCTCCAGCATCTGCTTCCAGTACAGCCTTAAACCCGGCATGCACCAAACGACCAGCAGGGCTTTGTTCATGCGCCACTTTGGCGGCTGACAGCAAATCCTTGGAGCTCCAAAACTGTTTTAAAAACTTTTTGTTGTGCACATTGATTTGAATGTGCTGGCGAACCTTGTAAAAAATCAACGTCCATGTGGTGATTGAAAACGCGACGAGCGCCCAAAGCGTCCCATCGACGATGAGATCAGAAGATGTAGATGAAATTGCCATGTGATTAACTTCCTAGTTTGAATTCGATAGGGACAAGAACCCAAGCCTCTACTGGCGTTGAGCCTTTCTTGGCTGGACTGAACGTCCACTTTTTGACGGTATTGAGTGCTGCGTCGTCCAAACTCCTGCGACCCGAGCTTTGATGCAATAACACCTCGATGGCTTGCCCCGTTGGAGAAACCAAGACCTTGAGCTGCACCACACCTTCCCAATTCAAACGCTGAGCCTGCGCAGGATAGGCAGGTGCGGGGTTGTGCAAATAGGCCGATCTCACATCGGGCTCTGTGAACACCTCTTGTCGCGTCGTGGCTTGTGTCGCTTGGGCTAGGCTAGGCGCTGGCGTGACCTTAGGCCCGTCTGCCTCTGTTCGCACTGGCTTGGCTAGCGGCTGTGGCGGTGCAGCAACCCGCTGAGGCTGCAGTGGCACATATCGGGTGAGCTCTACGGCAATTTCGTGCGGCACAGCCTCTTGCAATAGCTCAGCATCATCCGCCGGCCAATAACGCGACGCCCCGACGACTACACCATGCAACAAGATGGATGCAGCCACCCATCCCACCACCTGCCCCGACACGTGGTTTCGCCATGACGGGGTTTCCCAAACCTCGTTTGGATGAATCGCTAATTGACTCATTCATATCCTTTCTTGAACGACACATAAGCTGACTTCATCAGCACGGGTGCATTGTTGTGAAAGCACCAAGCATTGAGAACGAAAAAAAACAACTATCGATATGCAACAGCAACGCATACCCATCTGAAAAATTGTTCGTTCACAAAGTGATTAGTCGCTAATAAATTTCGGGGCTCTTATAGAAAGGAACCCACATGGGAAAGAAAAACAAAAAGCCGAAGTTAACTCAAATCGCGGCACTCTCAATTGCAGCCATAGGCTCCATGCATTTCGCAACTAACGCATATGCACAGTCGACATCGAACACTACTGCTGAAACGTTGCCTAAAGTCACTGTCAATGCCACGCGACGCGAAGAAGCGGCTCAAGATGTTCCAATTCCAATCAGCTCTGTGGATGGCACGCAACTCGAAGAACGTCGCATCTATCAAGTGCAAGATTTACAGCAAACCCTGCCTAGCTTGAACTCTGCATTCATTCACGGCCGTCAATCATCATTGGCGGTTCGCGGCATCGGCAACAACCCGGCTAACGAAGGGCTCGAAGGCAGTGTGGGTTTGTATTTGGACAACGTATTCTTGGGTCGCCCAGGTATGGCTGTTTTTGATTTGCTGGACTTAGAACAAGTCGATCTACTGCGTGGGCCACAAGGCACGTTGTTTGGCAAAAACACCACCGCCGGTGTTTTGAACATCAGCACTCGAAAACCATCTTTTGATGAAGAACGTCACGTTGAGACCACTTTGGGTTCATATGGCACCCAGCAAATCAAAGCCGTCTTCAATCAACCCCTCAACGAAACGATCGCCACGCGTTTGGCGGTGTACAAATCAGATCGTGATGGGTTTGTGAAAAACTTGTACGACGGTCGCGATCTCAGCGGGTCTAAACGCGAAGGTGCTCGCGGGCAAGTTTTCATTCAACCCGACAGCAAATTTGATCTGCGCTTGATTGCTGAATACAACAAAGAACGCTCCACCAACGCCTACATTCCCTATTCCATCAACCAAGCGACCAATGCACAAGGCAGCACCTTCATCAGTCGTTTGACACCCTATGTGTCCGGCGGTTTCATTACCGATCCCTATAAATATCAGGTCAACATCAACGGCAACCAACACTTTGCAATTGATCAATCTGGCCTTTCAGCAGAAGCCAACTGGAACCTAGACAGCGGTCACAAATTGACATCCATCACAGCTGCGCGCAAGTGGAAGTTCAAACCTCACAACGATTTGGACCTAACCACTGCAGATGGCATTCGTGATGGCGGCTTCAATGTGGAAGATTCACAGTTGTCACAAGAAGTTCGCTTGGCATCTCCCAAAGGAGAAAAGTTTGACTATGTGGTGGGTGCCTACTATTTCCATCAAAACATCAGCAACAACAGCTTTTACTCATTTGGTGATTACGCAGGGACGGCACAAAATCAGCCCGCCAACTACAACGCTGTTTTTGGAAATCTGAATACCAACACCTACGGCAATGCCAAAACCGATAGCTACGCTTTGTTTGGGCAAACTGTTTTCCATCTCACGCCTCAAACAGACATCACCACAGGGCTGCGCTACACAGATGAGTCGAAAACAGCACAGACACAACGTACCCAATGGACAGATAGCATCACGCCTGCGCCGACTCAAGCAGCACTGGCGGCCACGCGCAATTCATTGGCTTTATTCGGCCCATGGGACTCTGGTTCATTGAGTCGCAAAGACAAAAGCTACTCCGGTCTGTTGAGCTTGAGCCACAAGTTTCAAGACAATTTGTTGGGCTACACCAGCTACAGCTCTGGCAGCAAGTCAGGTGGATTCAACATCAACGGTATCGGCACAGGGCCAACCGTGGGCGTCCAAAGCCTGAATGTCGAACCAGAGAAAGCTCAAAGCGTGGAAGTGGGCTTCAAGAGCACTAGCCAAGATAAAAGCTCTTTATTCAATGCCAATTTGTTCTTGACCAAAATCCAAGGCTATCAAACCAACTCTTACATCTATGACTCGCAAGGTCTGGCAAAAGCAGCAATCATCAATGCTGGCGACGTAGAAACCAAAGGGATTGAGTTTGAAGTTGCCTCGCAAGTCAGCCGTCACTGGGCACTTGGGTTGAATGGCTCTTACAACCATGCCAACTACACCTCATTCACCAAAGCACCTCCAGCGCTTGAAAACAACTATGGCAACGGCGTAGGTGGCGTGGCTGACCTAAGTGGCCACCCTGTCAACGGTGCCCCACGTTGGATCTTGAACACCAATGCACGGTACACGACCAAACTGGATAACGGTGACAACGTATGGGCCAATGCCAACTACGCATGGCGCTCAGGCAGCTATGGCGACATTTCAGACTCTGAATACACATGGATTCCCTCATACGGTGTTGTCAACTTGGCAAGCGGTTACGCCTTCAAGTCGCAAGGTACCAATTGGGATGTTTCGTTGTGGGTAAAAACGCCACCGACAAACATTACTTCTTAGCCGTGAACACCGCTGGCCTCAAAGGTGCCTACTATGGCTCCCCCGCACAGCCACGCACATTGGGCGTGACAGTGAAAGCAGATTTCTAACCCCTCGGAGAATGACATGTCCACAACCTACCCTACCTTTGACCTTGATTTAAAGCCACACGCAGGCCGAATCGGCGCTGTGATTCGCAACATCAAACTCAGCACCGATCTTGACCCAGCTGTTGTGTCAAACATCAAACAAGCACTGCTCCACTACAAAGTGATTTTCTTTCGAGACCAAGACCACCTAGACGACGCTTCCCAAGAAGCCTTTGCCACTTTGTTTGGCGATGTGGTGTCGCACCCCACCGTCCCCTCTAAAGGCGGCACCAGCCATGTGTTGGAACTTGACTCCGAGCACGGCGGGCGTGCCAACTCTTGGCATACCGATGTAACCTTTGATGTGGCCTATCCCAAAATTTCTGTCTTGCGTGGCGTGAAAATTCCTGCAGCTGGCGGGGATACGGTGTGGGCCAATGCAGAAGCGGCTTATGAAGACTTGCCCGAAGACCTACGCGCTTTGGCTGACAAACTGTGGGCCCTGCACACCAACGACTACGACTACACCACTCACCGTGTAACCCAGGTAAGTCCTGAAGACATTCAACGCTTCAAGTCCTTGTTCACCTCGACGGTTTATGAAACAGAACACCCCGTGGTGCGTGTGCATCCAGAAACAGGCAAGCGCAGTTTGCTTTTAGGGCACTTTGTCAAACGTTTGGTCAACCACACTGGTGGTGACTCTCAACGCTTGATTTCGATTTTGCAAAATCACGTGATTCGTTTGGAAAATACAGCGCGCTGGCAATGGGCACAAGGCGATGTGGCGATTTGGGACAACCGCGCAACACAACACTACGCCATCAATGACTACGGCACACAGCACCGCATTGTGCGTCGCGTCACAGTGGCAGGCGAGGTGCCCGTGAACGTCGATGGTCAATCATCACGTTCATTGCGCATTACAGCCAACCCGCAAGCCGCCAACTCCCCTAAGGCGCTTGAGCAAGCAGCTTGATCGATGTGATCATTGCGCCATCAAAAATGCCCGGCTTAGCCGGGCATTTTTTTATCCAACAACAACGTAGTGATCAGCGTCCTACTTGTTTGCCATTGGCTGCGTACTCAGGCCAAAACCCTTCGAGCTTCAACTCTTTCAACGCAGCATTCAAATAGCGACGGTCAAACCAAGAGGCGATTTCAGGCTTAGAGCGAATCAGTTTCAGGTTATATGCCTCATTGGCTGAGTCCTCGTATCGGGCCACAAGAAACGGGTCAAGCAAGGGTGAAAAACGCACCTTTAAAGGCTGGCCAACAAAGTCTTCACGCCATATACCCTCTGGATATTCAGCCTTACCCCATGTTTCAAACAATTCCGCACGCCGAGCTTCGTTCGAGTATTTGTACGCATACTTGACCACCACCTTGACCACACGCTCAACCGTATTAGGATATTTCTGCGCAAACTCATCGGTAACCAACAAAGCCGCTTGGCGTGTGTATTTGAATGAATCCTCATGCGCTGACCAGATGATTTTGGCCAACCCCTTGTCTCGCAGTTGGAACACACCGACATAGTCAAACACAGCATCTAAATCGTGCGCCACCAATGCCGCTGCTGCAGTTGCTGGATCTAAGTTAACCAGCTTCACATCTCGCTCCGAAATGCCTTTGTCAGCGAGCGCACGCACAGCTGCTAGGTGCAAATTGGTGCCCTTGAAAACAGCCACACGCTTACCTCGCAAGTCCTCAATCCCTTTGATGGTTGAGTCAGGCGACACCCCCAAATACAAACCACCTCGAACACCACTTCCCAGAATAATTTTGGTTTTGACTTGGTTGCTACGATGCACGATCGATGGCAAATCGCCCTGCCATGCAAAATCAATTTGCTTGTTGACTAGGGCCTCATTCACAGCAGGGCCTGCACCCTTGAAGAAGATCCATTCAATCTTGGTGTTGTCTTTTTTAAATTCTTCCTCAAATGCTTTCTCTGAATAGGCAACTGATGTACTAGATCCCCCTGTGCGAACAGGACTACCAACACCTGGGGTAGCCACACCAATACGAATGACCTGTGGCGTTGTTTGCGCTTGAGCGAATAGAAGTAACAAGGCTCCCGTCAACAGTACAAATAATTTCTTCTTCATTGATTTTTCCTTTTAATTTAAAAATTCAGATGGGGATGTTCAGGCCGTGCCAGGCCCAAGTGCTCACGCAAGGTTCGCCCTGTGTATTGCGTTCTAAACAAGCCTCGTTTTTGCAATTCAGGAATGACCAACTGCGCGAAGTCCTCCAATCCATAAGGCAACGTAGGTGCCAAGATATTGAATCCGTCTGCCGCCTCGGTACTAAACCAGTGCTCTAACTGGTCTGCAATACTTTGCGGCGTGCCAATCACCGTGGCATGACCTCTCGCGGCAGCGATGCGTTGGTATAGCTGCCGAATTGACAAGTTGTCACGCTTAGCCAACTTCACAAATAATTCCTGCCGACTCTGCCACCCTTCTGTCGCTGGCAGCTCTGGGAGTGGTCCGTCTAAGGGATATTTAGAGAAGTCAACGCTTCCCCCAATAAAGCCCGACAGCAAGCCCAAACCGACCTCTGGGTCAATCAGGGATTGAAGTTGTTCAAACTTTTCTTGCGCTTCGGCATCTGTCTTACCTACGTAGGGGGAAATTCCAGGCAATACTTTCACAGCATCTGGGTTGCGTCCAAACTTAGCAACCCTAGCCTTCAAGCTTTGATAGAAAGCCCTCGCATCTTCAACGGTTTGCTGAGCAGTAAAAACAACCTCTGCAGTCGCAGCCGCCAAATCTTGTCCATCATCAGATGAACCGGCTTGCACAAATACTGGGTACCCTTGCACAGGGCGAGGCGCTTGCAGTGCACCCTCGACTTTGAAGTGTTGGCCTTGATGGTCCACTCGGTGTAATGTGTGTGGCTTTAGAAATTGAGCACTTGATTGGTTGTAGGCCACTGACTCGTCTTCCCAGCTGTCCCACAAGTGTTTGACAACATCCACATATTCAGCTGCCCGTGCATAGCGGCTTGCATGACTGATTTGTTGGTCAAGTCCGAAATTCTTTGCTTCGAAATCTGTGCCCGAAGTGACCAAATTCCATCCACTACGGCCATTGCTGAAGTGATCCAAAGAGGCAAATTTACGCGCCAAGTGATAAGGTGGCAGGTAAGTTGTAGATACGGTCCCAACCAGGCCAATTCGCTCAGTGACTGAGGTCAAGGCTGACAACAACAGTAACGGATCAAACGGGTGCGCAGGGGCTGCTTTCGCAAGCAATGACGCAGGTGCGCTGGGCAGCCCCAAGTTATCAGCAAAAAATATCGCATCAAATTTAGCGGACTCAGCCAACCGTGCCAAATTTTTGAAATGATTCAAGTTAAATGCATGGGAAGGATCAATGTCAGGATGCCTCCAAGCAGCCAAATGATGTCCTACCCCTTGCAAAAATGCACCCAAGTGCAGTTGCCTTTTTTCAGTTGTCACTGGAATACCTCCATAAGAATGATTTCAATCTCTGAAGATTTTTCAGCTTGATCTGTGCCACGTAAAGGAATTTATTTGTCTCTTCACATACAAAAAACTTCTAAGCAATCATGTTGTGAGAATTTCTCAGCTCCATAGATGAAAAGCTTCTTTGCTTTATCAACTTGTCGCTCATACAGTCAGTTTTTCAAAACAAATTGACTGTATGAGCCTCCACCCGAACAGCTTGGCCAAGAAAGCGTTATTGAATTGGCATGGCATTGAACGCAAACCCTATACACACATTGAGGTTCGACGCTTAACGCCTACGCTAGGTGCAGAAGTGCATGGCGTGGATTTATCCAAAGACATTTCAAATGCGCAATTTTCTGAAATCCGAAGAGCGATGCATGAAAACTTGGTCGTCGCATTTCGCAATCAGCAACTGACCCGAGAACAACACAAAGCCTTTGTGCGTCGTTTTGGAACTTTGCACCGACATGCTTTAGCCAAAGCGCGCCAAGAGTCATCCAAGGTACTCGGTGATAGCCAAGAGTTTGACCCTGACGTCTTGGCTTGGAAAACAACCAAAGATTCTGAATTCACCGCAGGCGAAGGCTGGCACAACGATGTATCGTGTGATGCGCATCCCATTTGGGGATCGTTTCTGCATGTCACTCGATTGCCTCAATTTGGTGGAGGCGATACGGCATTTGCCAACAATGTGTTGGCTTATGAATCACTCTCCCCTGCCTATCAGCAGTTCTTAGAAGGACTCACGGCCGTGCATGATGGTGCCCTGCCATGGACCATTGGCTACGGCACCAAGCCTGAAGCAGGCAAGACGTTTCCAACAGCAACGCACCCTGTGGTTGCCAAGCATCCATTCACAGGTCAAAAGTTTCTGTACGTCAACAGTGGTTTCACATCTCACATCGTTGAGCTCAGCACAGCAGAAAGTACTGCGGTGCTGCAACATTTGTATCAGCACATCGAGAAGAACCCGCACTTTCAAGTCCGCGTGAAGTGGGAACCCGGCACCTTGCTGTTTTGGGACAACTGGGCCGTACAACATCGCGCCATTTGGGACTACTACCCTGAAGATCGATGGGGCGAGCGTGTATCGGCCGTCTTAAATAAAGGTCCACAGTCTGCACGTTGATCACACATGACTCAAGCTATTCGATTTAATCCTGTGGGTGGCCCAGACGTTTTGCATCTTCAAAACATCAAGCTACCAGCGCCTCAACGTGGCGAGGTACGACTGCGGCAAGCAGCCGTTGGGCTGAACTACGCTGACACCTACTTTAGAAACGGTACCTACACCATATCTTTACCTTCAGGCATCGGCGTAGAGGGAGCAGGCGTGGTAACTGAACTAGGCGATGACGTTGACAACGTCAAGGTAGGAGACCGTGTCACATACACCGGTTTCATCAACACGCTCGGAGCGTATGCATCTGACCATATCGTTCCAACTTCGGTCTTGATTCCATTGCCAGACATCATCGACTTCGAAACCGCGGCTGCAGCCACTATGCGCGGACTCACGGCTGCGTATTTGCTGCGTCGTTTGTACCCATTCAAAGCAGGTGACACCTTACTGCTTCATGCGGCGGCGGGCGGGTTGGGTTTGATCGTGTCACAGTGGGCCAAGCTCTTGGGAGTTGAAGTCATCGGCGCTGTGTCATCTGACGCAAAAGCCGAGCTTGCGCTGAAACACGGCTGTGCCCATGTCATCAACTACAGCCATGAAAACGTCGCCCAACGTGTGCGCGAAATCACCAACGGTGTTGGCGTCGATGTGGTGTTTGACAGCGTAGGCAAGTCAACATTCTTGAACTCTTTGGACACGCTCAAAAAGCGGGGTTGGATGGTGTGTGTGGGCGCAGCCAGTGGTCCTATTCCGGCCTTTGATCCTCATATCTTTGCCGTCAAAGGATCTCTTCATCTCACTCGCCCTGCACTGGCCGATTACATCAGCGATCCAGCGGAGAAAAAGGATCTGGTCTCTCAACTCTTTGCATTGATTGCCAGTGGACGAATCAATGTTGACATTCAACACCGATACGAATTGGCACAGGCGCCTCAGGCACACCATGCGCTCGAATCCAGAGAACTCACTGGCTCATCTATTTTTGTGATTTGAAACAGAAAGACACCGATGTCAAAACTTTATATCGCCCCAGGTGCATGCAGCTTTGCCAGTCATGTGCTGGTCAACGAACTCAAACTCCCCATTGAAATCGTCGCTGTGTCTCTCACTGACCCACAGGCTGCTCATCGACAAATTTCACCTTTTGGCCGTGTCCCTGCACTCGTTCTAGAGGATGGCAATTTACTCACCGAAAACACCGCCATATTGCCCTACCTAGCGGACCTCAGACCAAACACAACTTTGTTTGCGCCCCCCTACACACTTGAGCGAAGTCTCATCCAATCGTGGCTCGGCTACCTGAGCAGCGAAGTGCATGCAGCAAGTTTTCGTGTCATCAATCGACCTCAGCGTTTTCATGATGATGTCGAACAACATGCCCATATTCAACAAAAAGGACAGCAGCTTTTGTTGGCGGCTCTACAACCCATCGTGACACACCTGCAGCATCACACCTGGCTGGTGAGCGAACGCTTCACGATTGCAGATATTTACTTGGGGGTTTTCTTGGGATGGATTCAGTCGCGTAGCAACCTGTTAGAGATCTCGCCCGTGCTAAGCGACTACTTGACGCGCTACAACGAGCGCGAGAGTGTCAAAGCAACACGCACAATCGAAGCGCTAAATCAAGTTAATTAATCCAAACAAAGTAAATTCCAAAGGAAGCAATAGCCACCATCAATACCATCTGACCAACTTCCAGCAAGGTCAGACGGTCATTGGCATTTGATGCCACAGAATGATGAGAATTTGATTCAGATGCCATGGGTTTCACGCTCGGGTCGATAACGATCTGCTTGAATATCTGGCGTCAAGCCATGTGTGAATACCTCATCGGTGATGGGTAAGAATTTGGCATTCCAATCATTCCAAAGCTGTTTCAGCCTTTCAAAAACAATCGGTTCTTTGTCGCGCAAATTGGCCCGCTCACGCACATCGTCGACCACATCAAACAAAAACTCGTTGTTGTTGATCTTCAAATACTTGTGGTTGCCATCGCGCACAGCACGTTGCGCTTGCGCCTTGTAGCGCCAAAACAAGGTTCTGTCGTACGAAGGTTTTTCACCCGTTAGCACAGGCAATATGTTTTCACCATCTGGCACATACGGCAAAGTAGGCGATACACCGGCTGCCGCCAACAAAGTGGGCAACCAATCCATGCTGATAGTCACTTGCTCGCTCACTTGAGATTTGAGTTTGGCGGGCCAACGCAACAGCGTAGGCACACGGAGCCCCCCTTCGAGTAATTCAGTTTTTTGACCTGTGAACGGCCATGTTTTTGCAAATCGCTCCCCTCCGTTGTCGCTGCTGAACACCACAATCGTGTTGTCATCTAAGCCTTGTGCCTTGAGGGTACGAAGCACTTGCCCCACCGCTGAATCCAACGATCGAACCATCTTGGCATAGGTCAACAAATTGCCGCCGTCATAGTGAAAAATGTTTTTCAAATTCTTTGAAACCTCTTCATCCTCCGGCCCCACCCAAGGCCAATGAGGTGCGGTGAAATGCAGAGACAAAAAGAATGGTTTGTCTTTGCTTTGTGACTTGATCCAAGAGCTGGCCTCATCTGCCAAAAGCTGTGTGAAATAGCCCACTCGCTCGACAGGCACTTCACCCTCATACAAATCACGCGGTACGGCCTCACCCACGCCCGGCTTGTGCGTGAAGTAGTCAATGGCACCGCCATAGTTGCCAAAAAACTTGTCATAGCCACTTTTCAAAGGGCCAAAGTTTGGCAGGCTCCCCAAGTGCCATTTGCCAATCAATGCTGTGGCATACCCGTTATCACGTAACACCGAAGGGAGAGTTGGGTGCTCGGGAGGCAAGCCATGCACATGCGCTTGACGCACGAGCGGTTCTTCCAAACCACCTCTGAAATGGTATTGATAGCGTCCAGTGATCAGCGCAAAACGCGTTGCCGAGCACACCGCCGAATTGGCATAGGCTTGCGTGAAACGCACCCCCTCTGCCGCCATGCGGTCTAAGTGCGGTGTTTCAAAATCAGTTTGTCCGTACACACTCAGGTCTGCCCACCCCAAGTCATCGGCCAACACAAACACAATATTGGGGCGCTTCAAATCGGTCATGCTCATTTGCCTTTCGATTTGGCTTTGCCTTTGGCATCTAACTCGACCCAGTACTTTTCTAGCTTGAGCTCTTTGAGTGCTTGCTGCACAAAGCTGGCGTCAAACCACTCATTCACGTTGTAGCCTTGGCGAATCAAGCCCAGCTTGAGACCTTCATCCACCACGCGTTGGTAGTCGGCAATTAAGTCATCGTCGATCAAGGGGGAGAAGCGAGATTTCAACGCCTCCCCCTCATATTCAGCACGCAGCGACACCTCTGGATGACCGCTGTTTTCAACCGCCAATTTGATAAAAGCTTCTCGGTTTTTTTCTTCCGAACTCCAATGCGCTGCACGAACAAGCTGCTTGACCACACGCGCTGTGATGGCGGGGTATTTGGTGATGAAATCCTCGGTAGCCAAAAATCCAGCATCAATTTTGAATTCAGGACCACGCCCCTTGGTGCTGAGTGGAATGTTGACGCCTTTGTCTTTGAGCAAGAACAAATCAGAGCCGCCAAATGTGGCATCAATCTCTTTGGCCACCAAAGCCGCCTTAGAGCTCGGCCAATCGAGGTTGATGAGCTTGACATCTTTTTCTGTCAAACCAGCCGAAGCCAACAAATGGTCAAACGGTCTCTGGTATGCCGTGCCTTTGAGAACCGAAATTTTCAAACCCTTCAAATCAGCGGCTGTTTTCACCTCAACGCCAGGTGCCGTGGCCAAATAGCTGTTGGTGCCACGTGCTGTGGGAAATATGAACTTCGATGGCAGCCCGCGTGCTTTGCCAATCACAGACGCCAAATCGCCCAAGTAAAAGAAGTCCAACTGTTTGGCTGATACCGCTTCGTGCACAGCAGGGCCAGCACCACGGAAGAACACCCACTCCACTTTGATGCCATCTTTTGCAAACTCTTGCTCTAACCATTTTTGGTGTTGCACCACGGAGGCTGCGCCTGTTCCAGTGGCCGATTTACCGCCCACACCCAACTCGGGCGATCCGATACGAATCACAGAGGGCACATCAGCAGCACGAACTGGCAGTGCATAAAAGCTGCCCACCATCGCAGCCAATAAGCTCGCAGACAGGAGGCGGCGCTTCATCAAATTCACACGAGACATTCATTACCTTTCAAAAAAAATCACTCAGACAGCAAATTGCCATGCATCAATCGGGATATGGGCTGGCACAAAGTCGTGCGCGAATGTGGGTGAGGTGTCGCCTGCGTCCAAGTTCGCAAATTCAGCCAAGACCGATTCTTTGATTCGCACAAAAGCCAATTGACTACGGTCTCTTGGGTGTGGCAATTCAATCGGGATGTTTTGCCGAACGCGACCGGGACGAGGCTCCATGACCACCACACGATCACCCAGATACACCGCTTCTTCGACATCGTGGGTCACCAAGATCATGGTGATGCCCTCGCTTTGCCAAATTCGTTTCAGCTCATCTTGCAAATGGGCACGCGTCAACGCATCTAGCGCCCCAAAAGGCTCATCCAGCAGCAAAATTTCAGGTCGATTCACCAACGCACGTGCAATGGCCACACGTTGAGACATGCCTCCAGAAAGTTGATGCGGGTAGGCCGTTTCAAACCCTTCCAATCCGACTAGCGCGATGTGTTCACGCACTGCTTGGCGGCGCAACCCCTCGGTCAAGTCTGAATTCAACAAACCGACACCAATGTTTTGCTCCACCGTGAGCCAGGGAAACAGTCGATGCTCTTGAAACACAATGCCGCGATTCAAGCTTGTGCCGGCAATGCGTTGGCCATCCAATTCAATGGCACCTTCATAGCCTTCTTCTAAGCCAATGATCAAGCGCAACAGTGTGGACTTGCCACAACCGCTGCTGCCAACAATGCTGACAAACTCACCAGGCTCAATTTGTAAGTTGATGTCTTCCAACACCGAAAGGTCTTGGCCTTTGACCTTGTATTTTTTGTAAAGGCGATGAATGCCCAATGTACCTGTGTGTGCCATGTGTACTCTCAATAACGTGCGATGGTTTGTTGGCGCCAAGCCAAAACATGGCGTTCCAAAATCGACAAGGAATAGTTCAGCAAGAAACCGATGCTTCCAATCACCAGTACGCCAAACAACACCAAGTCCATCAGAAAGTGTTCGCGTCCTTCGATCAAGGTGTTGCCGATTCCTTTGCCTGAAGACATCAAATACTCAGCGCCTAAAGTCGCCAGCCAGGTGTAAATCAGCGACAAATGAATGCCCGTCAGCACAGAGGGCGCCGCAGAAGGAAAAACCACCCGCAACCACAACTGAGTCGGGATATAGGCAAAGACACGTGCCACCTCAATGGACTCACGCGGCACACTGCGAAACCCCTCAAAGGTGTTGAGCACGACCGGGAAAAATGCAGCCAAAGCAATGAAGGCAATCTTGGATTCATCACCCACGCCAAACCACATTGACAACAGAGGAATCCATGCGAACAGTGAAATTTGTTTGAACGTATGAAAACTGGGAGCAATCAACTTTTCAAACAAGCGAGATAAACCCAAAAGCGAACCCAATAAAAATCCTGCAGAGCTGCCCCACGCAAATCCATACGCACCGCGATGCAAGCTTGCCAACAAAGCCTCACTCAAATGACCACTCAAGACCTGTTCAACAGCACGGTCCCAAACGGCGATGGGTGATACCAAAATGGGCGAGCTGGTCCACTTCCATGCGACCGCTGCCCACCACACGAGCAACAACACCACAGGCAACACCCATCCACGCAAAGCCAGCGCTACAGATGCCATGTTGGTTTTTTTCAATAAAGACTGAGACATCCTCAAACTCACAGACCTGCTTTACGCCAACGCAGCAAATAAGCCTCAGAAGCGCTCAATGCTTTGTCAATCAAATAACCCAAGACGCCCACCACCACCACAGCTGCGAGAACAATGTCTAGCTGAAATAGCTGGCGACCATAGACAATCAAAAAACCAATTCCTTCGGAAGATGCCAACAGCTCAACCACCACCAAAGCCAACCATGCGTGGGTGAATCCGTAGCGAAACCCGTTCCAAATTTGAGGCGTCGCAGAAGGCAACACCACGTGCGTGAGCAATTGGCGACGCGTGAATCGAAACACTTTCGCCACTTCAACGTATTGATTGGCCACGGCTTGAATGCCTTGGCAGGTATTGACCGCCACGGGGACCATGGCCGCTTTGGCGATCAACAAAATTTTCAAAGCCTCATCAATCCCTACCAACAACATCAGCAATGGCAACCAACCAATCACTGGCACTTGACTGAATGCTTTGAACGATGGATAGACGTACGCATTGAAGGTGGGAGATAGTCCTAAGCCAACCCCGAGCAAAAAACCAAGTGATCCACCCACCCAAAAGCCATAGAACACACGCTGCGCACTGATTTGCAAATGCCCCCACAACTCGCCAGACAAGCTCAACTCAACCAAGGTGTCCCACACATGGCCAGGTGCTGGTAACACTTGATCTGGCACCCACTCATACACATGAGAGGCTTGCCAAAGCAGTAAAAGAACCAGTGGGAACACCCATGCCAACAAGGCATCGGCGACAACACTTTGCCAGTGCGCGGTATCACGCCAAATACGGAATTCACTCAAAACACGTCTTTCAACACCAGAAAACCAGCGACTCTACGGACTTCGTCACTGCCTGTGAACGACGAAAATCAGATATCGATCTACACCCATGTTTGAGCTATATGCTCATACGCACCAGGCATAAAAAAGCCTGCGTGCCAAGCACGCAGGCCAAACATGAACCAACCTTTTAGAAAGCTTGATCTGCGGTGAATGTGATGCGATGCAACTTGCGATGACTCGGAAAATAGTCACCCACGGCATAGTGCTGGGTTGAACGGTTGTCCCACACAGCCAACGTGTTTTCTTTCCAACGTAGACGTGCTTGAAATTCGGGGACAGTGGCTAAAGCAAACAGCTGAGTCAGCAAGGCATCGCTTTGAACGCGTGACAGCCCCTTGATATGGCTGGTGAACGTTGGATTGACGTACACAATTTTCTTGCCCGTGATCGGATGAACACGAATCACTGGATGTTCAACGGGAGGGTATTTGGCGCGGGCTTGCTGCAACTGCTCTTGACCGTGGTCCTTGCTCAAGAGGTATTCCGTCCAACGGCTGATCTCCCAGGTGTGCACGGCTGTCAGCGTTTCGAGATACGCCTGAAACTCTGGCGTCAACGACTCATAAGCAGCTGTTTGACTCGACCAAATCGTGTCGCCACCAGAAGGCGGCAAGATTTGCGCATACAAACTTGTACCGATGGGTGGGTTGTCACGCCAAGTGATGTCCGCATGCCAATTGTTGGCCGCCGAAGGACGCTGCGCCGTGCTTTCAACGATTTCAATTTCGGGATGGCCGTCTACCCGGGGGAAGAAAGCCTTGACCTCATTGACGTGCCCAAAAATGCGCGTGAACGCCACCTGCTGATCAGGCGTGATTTTTTGATCTTCAAAAAACAACACCTGAAACTGTGCCAGCGCTGCTTTCAATTCAGATTGCGCCAACTCATCCAAGGGTTTCGACACATCCAATCCGTGGACATAAGCACCAATCTTTGGTGTGTAGGGCAGCGCCACAAAGCGCGTGAATGTATTGGGCAAGTCATTCAATCGGGTCATCTCAAATTCCTTTCTATGTGATGCAGAGATGAATCAACGATAGGCAACTTCATTACTCGGGTCAAAGAAGAATTTCGCGCATCGATATGCGAACTTTCCAAGAATCTAGGAATGGCTAGTCTTCGACAATGGCTTCAGAGTTTTGCAAAGCCTCTTCAACCACAGCACGTGTCAGAGTTGGCACAAAAGTTTCGATGAAGCTGTAAGCAAAGCCTCTGAGCCAAGTGCCACGTCGAATGGCCAAGCGCGTTTGGTTGACCTCAAACAAATGACGGCCATCCAAGATGCGAAGGTTCTGGTCACGCTCTTCGTCCAAAGCCACAGATGCAATGATGCCCACCCCCATGCCCAGCTCGACATAGGTTTTGATCACATCGGCATCCATCGCCGTGAGCACCACATCTGGGTGCAGCCCTTCGTTCAGAAACGCTTCGTCAATGTGTGAACGACCTGTATAGCCTTGCTCATACGTGATGATGGGGTAACGCGCCAACTGTGCCAGCGTGATCGGCCCGTTGACCTCCAACAAGGGATGACCTGGTGGCACCACCACATTGTGAGTCCACCGATAGCATGGCAATGTCACCAACTGCGGGTAGGTCGCCAAGGCCTCGGTAGCCACAGCAATGTCTACCTCGCCACTAAGCAACATTTCTGCCACTTGCTTAGGAGAGCCTTGATGCAAGTGCAAGCTCACCTTAGGAAACAACACACGAAAATCTCGCACCACATGTGGCAATGCATAGCGCGCTTGCGAATGCGTGGCCGCCACCGTCAACCGCCCCTCTTGCTTAGATGAAAACTCACCGCCCACACGTTTGATGTTTTCTAAGTCAATCAAAATGCGCTCGACAAATGGCAAGAGCGATTGACCCGGAGGGGTCAACCCTGTGAGGCGCTTGCCACTGCGGCCAAAAATGTCAAACCCAATTTCTTCCTCTAACTCTCTAATTTGACGGCTGACACCAGGCTGTGAGGTGTATAGCTTGGCAGCCACCTCGGTCAAGTTAAAGCCGTTGCGAACCGTCTCGCGCACGGCACGAAGCTGCTGAATGTTCATTTACCCGCCTTTGCTTGCGGATGCGCAGGACGCGACAAGCCCAAGTGATCGCGTAGGGTTCGACCTTCGTACGCTGTACGAAACAGTCCACGACGTTGCAGCTCAGGAATCACCAACTCAGCAAAGTCTTTCAAACCATGCGGGAAAGTAGGCGACAAAATATTGAAGCCATCCGCAGCGCCCGTGGTAAACCAATGCTCCAGCTCATCCGCGATTGAATCCGGCGTTCCCACCAAAGTCCAATGACCACGCCCTGTGGCCACACGTTTGTAGAGTTCACGGATGCTCAAGTTTTCACGTTGAGCCAGTTTGTTAAACAATTCATGTCGACTCTTCCATCCTTCGCCAACGGGCAGGTCCACTGGAAATGGCCCATCAATGGGATAGCCCGACAAATCCACGTTACCTAAAAACCCAGACAACAAACCCACGCCCAACACAGGGTCGATCAGGTCTTGCAACTGTTCAAATTTTTCTTGCGCTTCTGCCTGGGTTCTTCCCACAAAAGGTGAGATGCCTGGCATGATTTTCAAATCGTTTTCGCTGCGACCCCAGTGCGGCAAGCGTGACTTCAAAGAGGTGTAGAACGCACGCGCATCCTCCACCGTTTGCTGGGCCGTGAAGACCACTTCTGCGGTGGCAGCAGCCAAATCTTGACCGTCATTGGATGAGCCAGCTTGCACCAGCACGGGGTAGCCCTGTGGTGCGCGAGGCGCTTGCAAAGACCCGCTGACCCGGAATTTCTCACCCTGGTGATCGATACGATGCAACT
The DNA here is from genome assembly GCA_947374535.1 of Comamonadaceae bacterium. The sequence continues at coordinate 40,945 of CANCCJ010000010.1, forward strand.
TGGCAGAATCAAAAAATCGGTTATGCGCTTGGTCATGCACAAAGGCATCGTCTTCCCACGAGTCCCACAGGTCTTTGACGACCTTCACATACTCATGTGCAATTTTGTAACGTTGTGCATGCTCAATCTGATGAGGCAAGCCAAACGCTTTGGCTTCAAACTCGCTGCCAGAGGTCACCAAATTCCAACCGCTTCGCCCACCACTGAGGTGATCCAACGTCGCAAACTTGCGTGCCAAGTGATACGGTGGCAAATACGTGGTGGACACCGTAGCCACCAAGCCAATGCGTTCAGTGACGCCAGCCAGCGCGGTTTGCAGCAAGATGGGGTCATACACATAGGGCAAAGCATTACGGGCGAGCAAGTCAGCAGGCCCATCACTCATCCCTACGTTGTCTGCAAAAAATATGGCGTCAAATTTGGCTGACTCAGCCAATTTCGCCCATTCTTTCAAAGTTTGAATATCGGTGTAATCCTTGGGATTGACCGATGGGTGTCGCCAAGCCGCTAAGTGGTGGCCTGCGCCAAAAAAGAAAGCACCCAGGTGAAGTTGTTTTTTTATTGTTGTCATATGCATCGACGCTGAGCGCTCTCCGTGACACCGATTACAACTTGGCCAGCGACACTTCGGTCGACTTGACCAAGGCCACCACTTCAGAGCCGATGACGAGTTGCAAGTCATCCACCGAGCGTGTGGTGATGACCGAGGTGACGATGCCCCAAGGGGTTTCGACATCGATTTCTGACACGACATCGCCACGAATGATTTCGCGCACTTTGCCTTTGAATTGGTTGCGTACGTTGATGGCTTGAATGGACATGGGTTTCTCCTTAAAGGTCCGTGATAAAAAAGTGTGTGAAAGGTTTTAAATGGCCCAGCGCAAACCATGAGCAGGCAAGCCTGGCCATGTTTCGTCGTTCGCAGGGCTTTGTTCTTCGTCTGGGTGTTGCAGCACGCGATCCAAGATGCGTTTTTCTAGTGCCGCAAATTTCGCATCACCGCGTGAGCGCGGACGTGCCAAGTCGATGCGCTCATCCAAGGCAATGACGCCGTCTTCAATCAAGATGACCCGATCGGCCAATGCCACAGCCTCTTGCACATCGTGGGTGACCAGCAAAGCAGTAAAGCCGTTGTCGCGCCAGAGTTGCTCAATGAGTGCATGCATCTCGATGCGAGTCAGCGCATCTAAAGCGCCCAAGGGTTCGTCGAGCAACAACAAGCGTGGGTTATGCACCAGAGCGCGAGCCAAAGCTACGCGTTGGCGTTGACCGCCAGAGAGCTTTGCGGGCCACTCATTCAAACGGTCACCCAAGCCAACTTGGTTCAACACCTTCACTGCATCGTCGTGGTGTGATTCGGGCAAGCCCAAAGCCACGTTGTCGGCCACGCGCTGCCAAGGCAACAAGCGTGCTTCTTGAAACATGATGCGTGTGTCTGTACGCAAGCCCTTCACGTCTTGACCGTTGACTTGAAGCTTGCCCTGTGTAGGGGCTTCAAGACCTGCAACCAAACGCAGCAAGGTACTTTTGCCGCAACCGCTGCGGCCCACGATGGCGACAAATTCGCCAGGCTCAATCGTGAGTTGTGTGTTGTTCAATACTTGGCGTTGACCATAGGTCTTGCCCAAGTTTTGAATGTCAAGGCGAACCCCGCCCGAGGAAGCACCCGTAGGTGTAGAGGAAGTTGTGTGTGTCATGTCTGTCTTTCCGTTACTGGTAGCCAGGATGCCAACGCAACCAATAGCGCTCCAAGCCTTTGGCAAATACGTCGGCCAATTTGCCCAACACGGCGTAGAGCAAGATGCCCACCAACACCACATCGGTTTGTAAAAATTCACGCGCATTCATGGTGAGGTAACCGATACCGGCTTGTGCCGAAATAGTTTCAGCCACGATCAAGATGACCCACATCAGCCCGAGTGAAAACCGCAGCCCCACCAAGATGGAAGACAGTGCACCCGGCAAGATGATTTGGGTGTACAGCCCCCACTGGGACAAACCGTAGGTGCGGCCCATCTCAATCAAACCCACATCCACGTTGCGAATGCCGTGAAAGGTGTTGATGTAAATCGGAAAGAACACAGCGACCGAAATCAAAAACAGCTTGGCGGTTTCATCAATGCCAAACCACAGGATGACCAAGGGGATCAAGGCCAAGGCGGGAATGTTGCGTACCATCTGAATCGTGGAGTCAAGCAAGGTTTCAGCCCATCGGATGGAGCCAGTGAGCAGCCCCAATGCCAAGCCCAAGCCACCGCCCACAGCCAAGCCCAGTAGTGCTCGGCCTGCGCTGATTTGCACATGCTTCCACAGCTCGCCTGATTCGGCCAAGGTCCATGCGGCATCGACCACCGAGAGTGGTGCAGGCAACACGCGCACCGATATCCATCCTTGTACAGATGAGATTTGCCACACACTTAGCAGAAGCAACGGCACGATCCAAGGCAAGAGTCTTTGAAACACCGCCTGTGCAAAGCTGCGCAGCTTGTCCCAAGGGAACCATGACACTTGTGGATCTTGATACCAAGTGGTTTGAAATACGCCCGACTCCATGGTGGTGAAAGCGGCAAGTTGTTGATCAGAGATTCTTGACATACGCACTTAGCTTTGCGACACGCGTTTTTCAACGGGTACCAAGTTGTTGGCCATCACTTCGCCAAAGGGGCTGACTAAGTTGACATTGGCGGCTGTTGCGTGTGGATTCACACCAATGTGTGGGAATACCAACTCGGCAAAGCGATAGGTCTCTTCCAAGTGTGGGTAGCCAGACAACACAAACGTATCTGCACCAATCTCTTGATACTCTTTGAGTCGTTTGGCAATGGTTTCACCATCGCCCACCAAGGCCGTGCCAGCACCGCCGCGCACCAAGCCCACGCCCGCCCATAGGTTGGGACTGATCTCTAGCTTGTTGCGGTTGCCACCGTGCAGCTCGCGCATGCGGCGTTGGCCTTCTGAATCCATGCTGGCCAAGCCCGCTTGCGCTTTAGCAATGGTGGCGTCGTCCAAATGTTTGATGAGATCGTCTGCCGCAGCCCAAGCCTCTTCGTTGGTTTCGCGTGGGATGACATGCAAACGCACACCAAACTTCACTTTGCGTCCGAGCTTGGCGGCGCGTTTGCGTACGTCGTCAAACTTCTTGGCCACTTCTTCTGGAGGTTCGCCCCAAGTGAGATAGAGCTCGACCTTCTCGGCCGCTAAATCGTGCGCCGCATCGGAGGAACCACCAAAGTACAGCGGCGGGTAGGGTCGTTGCACCGGTGGGAACAACTGGCGCGCACCTTTGACCTTGACGTGCTTGCCTTCAAAGTCCACTGTTTCGCCCGACAGAACGCGGGTGTAGACATCCAAAAATTCGCGGGCATGCTCGTAACGCTCGTCATGGCTCAAGAAAGTGCCATCAGCTTCTAAATCACTGCTGTCGCCACCCGCCACGATATTGACCAACAAACGACCTTCACTCAAACGATCGAGCGTGGCGGTTTGGCGTGCGGCCACCGTGGGTGACATGATGCTGGGACGTAAAGCCACCAAGAACTTCAAACGTTGCGTGGATGAAATCAAACTCGCAGCCGAAATCCAAGGGTCTTCGCAGGAACGACCTGTAGGCAGCAACACACCGCCGTAGCCCAGCTTGTCAGCGGCTTGCGCGATTTGCTTCATGTAGGCGTGGTCCACAGCGCGTGCGCCTTGTGATGTACCAAGGTAACGGCCATCGCCGTGCAGAGGGATAAACCAAAAAATGTTCATGATGTTCTCTTCAATAGAAATGGATTAACGGGCGAGGCGCCAAACGATGTCAGACACACGCACTGATTTAGGTATGAGGGCCAGTCGTGCAAACGCGTCAGCCACTTGTTGTTGGCTGGCTGCGGCTTCAGCATTGAGCAACCCAACTGGCGAACGCGGGCGGCGCTTCAAAAAAAGGCTGACCACACCGGCATCCAATCCACTAAAGCCCGCAATCAGCTTGATGGCTTCGGGGCGGTGCTCTTGCACAAAGCGGTCAGCACGGGTTAGTTCTTCAAACAAGGCCAGCAATACCTCTGGGTATTGGTTGGCCAATGCAGTGGACGACAAGTAAAACGAGTTGTTGCCAGACAAACCCACACCCGTGGTGATGACGCGTGTGGGCAAGGCCAATTCAGTGGCGGCATAAAACGGATCCCATATCACCCAAGCATCGACGCTCTTGCGCTCAAACGCGGCACGCGCATCAGCAGGGGTGAGGTAGATGGGCTGAATGTCGCTCCACTGCAAGCCCGCCTTCTCGACTGCACGCACTAACAGGTAGTGCGCACTAGAGCCTTTTTGCAAAGCAATTTTTTTGCCTTTCAAATCGGCCAAGTTTTTGATGGGCGAGTCTTGCAACACCAGAACAGCTGAGCTCTCGGGCTTGGCAGGCTCGGCACCCACGTAATACAAATCTTTGCCTGCGGCTTGCGCAAACACAGGGGGTGAATCACCCGTAAGGCCAAACTCCAACGCACCCACCGACAAAGCCTCTAACAGCTGAGGGCCAGCCGGAAACTCGATCCACGACACCTTGGTATTTGGAAAACGTTTCTCCAACACACCTTGCTGCTTCAAGATCACCAAATTAACTGCTGACTTTTGGTAACCAATGCGCAACTGCTCCAACGGCCTTGTGGTCGCCTTGTCTTTGGTCTGAGCAAAAGCACTAGGCGTGGTGAAAGGTGCTGTCAATCCCCATGCACCGGCTGACAAAGCCAGCATCCGCAACAGCTCGCGTCGGTTGCCACTAGGCGTCAAAGCCTTGGGCTTTTGTTTGAAAAATTCATATGTCATGACAACTCCTTTGGCTTGTGACTTAGCTCAAGTTCACAGGTGCGGCGTGCAAGAGGTTGAGCTTTTTAGGAATGAGCTTGAGCTCGAAAAAGGTGTCCGCAATGCTTTGCTGCTCTTCCAAGATGCCTTGCGTCACGGGAGCGGTGCCAAACGCTGCACGACCGATGTAGACCTCGGTGATGCTCTTGTCCAAACCCAACACTTGCGACAACTCAACCGCAGCGGCGGGTTTGTTTTTAGAAATCCAGGTGTCGATGTTGTTGACTTCTTCAATGGCAATCTTCAACACATCAGTGTTGTGCGTGGCGAACTCACGAGAAGTGAAGTAGTAACCACGGTTCTTGGCAATGCCAGTGGCATCGGCCAACAACTGTGCATCAAGTGTTTTTTGTGCGGAAGCCAAAAACGGATCCCAGATGATCCAAGCATCGACCGCGCCTTTTTCAAAGGCTGCGCGTGCATCAGGCGGAGGCAAAAACACAGACTGCACATCGCTGTACTTGAGGCCGTTTTTCTCTAGCAACTTGACCAAGAAGTACTGCACATTCGAGCCCTTGTTGTAGGCCACGCGTTTGCCTTTCAGGTCTGCCACGGTTTTGATGGGTGAGCCTTTGGGCACGATGATGGCCTCAAGACGCGGGCGAGGTACGGTGGCACCGGCATACACCAGCGGTGCGCCAGCAGCTTGGGCAAAGATGGGGGGCGCTTCGCCCACATCACCAAAGTCAATCGCGCCCACGTTCAAAGCTTCGAGTTGCACAGGGCCTGCGTTGAATTCGGTCCAGGTCACGTTCACACCCAATAGGGCCAAACGTTTTTCCAAGGTGCCGCGTGCTTTGAGGATGGAGAGCCAACCCTTTTGATGGCCAATGCGCAGAGTGCGAGTGGCCTTTTGGGCGAAGGCTGGCAAGCTAACGCCCAAGGTGCTTACGACCGTTGACGCGGCTGCAGCCACAGAGAGAAAACGGCGACGAGAAATATCAGATGCGAATGTCATAAAACGTCCTATTCAGGTGTGAATGGCCAAGGCTTCGCCCAGACCGCATTCACAGCGGTTTCAAAAAATGAGTCGGGGAGTTAGAAAGACGTTTGCTTCAAGCCAGCGCTTTATGCAAACACGAGGGCGTGGTTAGACACTACATCGCACTTGTGAGAAGTGCACATTCGAGAAACGACCAGCGTTGGTGAGCGTAGGGGCAATGTGGTCGTTGATCAAGGTGTTGACAGCGTCATCTAAACGATCCGCAATGTCTTCATCGACGTGATATCCACCTTCGGGATTGACCACCACCTGTGAGTCGGTGGCGTAGATGCCAGGCAAAATATTCTTTGCGCCCAGCGACTGCAACACAGGCCGCAGTGCATAGTCCAAAGCCAACATGTGGTGTGGGCTGCCACCAGTTGCCAATGGCAATACGGTTTTGCCTTTGAGTGCGGTCTGCGGCAGCAAATCCAAAAACACTTTCAACACGCCACTGTAGGCAGCTTTGTAAACCGGTGTGGCCACCACCACGATGTCAGCAGCAGCCACTTGGGCTGTGGCGCGAATCACCGCGGGGTGACCAAAGTCTGCCAACAGCAACGCTTGGGGAGGTAAGTCGCGCACACGCAGGGTCTCTGCCTGTGCACCTCGAAACTCCAAGCGCTGCCCCACTGCGCTGAGCAACGCGGCGGTGCGCGAACGCTCAGAGGGGCTGCCAGCAATTAACAAAACAGACATGACGATTACTTCTTCAAATAGATTTGGTCGAAGCTCGCGCCGTCAGCAAAGTGGTCTTTGGTGGCTTTGTTCCAGCCGCCAAACGACTTGTCGATGGTGACCAAGTTCAGCTTAGGAAACTGTTTGGCGTATTTGGCTTGCGCCTTCGGCGATGTAGGACGGTAGAAGTTTTTGCCAGCGATGTCTTGGCCTTCGTCGCTGTAGAGGTATTCCAAATACGCTTGCGACACGGCACGTGTGCCCTTCTTGTCCACGTTTTTGTCCACCACGGTCACAGCAGGTTCAGCAAGGATAGAGATGGAAGGCACAACCACATCAAACTTGGCACCGAATTCTTTTTCGAGCAAGTAGGCTTCGTTTTCCCAAGCGATCAACACATCACCTTGGTTGCGTTGTGCAAAGGTGATGGTGGAGCCGCGCGCACCCGTGTCGAGCACGGGCACGTTCTCGTAGAGTTTTTTCACGAAGTCTTTGGCTTTTGCATCACCACCATATTTACGTTTGGCAAACTCCCAAGCGGCCAAGTAGTTCCAGCGAGCGCCACCCGATGTTTTAGGGTTGGGTGTGATGACGCTGATGCCGGGCTTGACCAAGTCGTCCCAGTCTTTGATGCCTTTGGGGTTGCCTTCGCGCACCACCAAGATAATGGTCGAAGTGTAGGGAGAGCTGTTGTGTGGCAAACGCTTTTGCCAGTCTTTAGGAATGAGCGCACCGTGCTCATGCAAAGCATCGGTATCACCGCCCAATGCGAGGGTAGCCACATCGGCGTCCAAACCATCGATGATGGAGCGAGCTTGTTTGCCAGAGCCACCATGCGATTGTTTGATGGTCACGTCTTGACCCGTCTTGGCTTTCCATTGCTTAGAAAATGCTTGGTTGAATTCGACGTACAACTCGCGGGTCGGGTCGTACGACACATTGAGCAGTGTGACGGGCGCAGGTTGTGCTGCAGCAATACCCGTGACAGCCAGTAGTGCGGTGGCTGCAAGCGTCTTGAGAAAGTCTTTACGTTGAATCATTTTGGTTCCCTTTGAATCCATCTACATTTGCAATGGATGGATTCTTAGCGCAGACGCACTAAAAGGGAACTACAGAGTTTTTGGTTGTTAATAACCAAAACATCTAAGGCAAATTAAATCGAGCCGACGGTGGCCTCATCACTGCGGCTGTCGCCCCGGTTATCTTTCCATTGAATGACCACCTTATCGCCTGCTTTGGTGCCTTTCAAGGTGAATTGCCAAAATGGGTTCTTAGACACGGCCGTGCCCCACTCTGCCGTGAGCACAGGCTTGCCATTGAGCAAGACCGTCACGTCTTGGATATGCCAAGCGGGAATAACTTTGCCGTTGCCGTCTTTGCGCTGACCAGATTCCATTTCATGGCTCATCAACACGCGCACGGTAGCGTTGCTGCCAGCGGGAACAATGCGAATACGAGATGCTTCAGACATGGTGTGTGTTCCTCTCGTTATTCGCCACAACCACCAATGGTGACCTTGATGTCGCGCTTGGCGAAATAGGCTTTGCCATCTTGCGTCAAAGCCACGGCGTACACATCGGACGATTGGTTCATCTTGATGCGCAGTGAAAACTGGCTGTCGACCGCAGGACTGACTTGAAAGCTAGCCACCAACGCAGAAGGATTTTTATCGACCAACAACAACAGGCGTTTGACGTTGGGCAAGGTCGTGCCAAAACCTACCATCACACTCACACCACTATCGGCAATTTCAGGGCCCGTGATGGTGACATCTGAACTGGCAACAGGTGCTGAGGCTCCTAAAGCCTTGAGTGCCGCCGCAATTGACTTGGCTTCAAACGCGGATTTATCAAACGCAATGGCTTTGAACGGCATAAAGCCGGCTGTGCCCAGCAGCGTGGCCACAGCCCAGCTGTGCTGGAGTGTTTGTCGTCGGTTCAACATGAGTTTTCTCTCGGTAAAGGCGCATTTTGCCCTAGCAAATCCGCTTAGACTCACGGTTTCGTTTTATCAATTTTTAGACGAGCTGGAGTTCACTATGACACAACGCTTCTCTGTGCGACACCGCTTGGCTTTGATGGCCGCAGCGTCTGCCTGTTTTATTTCAAGTGCCTACGCACAGACTGCCGCCGATGCGCTTTACCAACGCGCGACGGCCGCCACCTGCGCCAATTGCCACGGCACAGACGGCCGCACCACAGAAGGCTCTGCCATTCCTGCATTGGCAGGCATGCCCAAAGACTACATGGTCTTGCAAATGAAAGCCTTCAAAGAAGGCACACGCCCTGCCACCGTGATGCATCAGCTCACCAAAGGCCTCACCGATGCGCAAATCAACAGCGTCGCCACCTATTACGCCAGCCTCCAACGCTAAAAGGACAACATCATGAAACGTCGCAGTTTTGTACAAGCCTCTTTGGCATTGGGTTCGTTGGGTTCATTGATCGGTTGCGCCTCGACCGGGCGCATTCCTGAAAAAGCACGCGTGGTCGTGGTGGGCGGTGGCTATGGCGGTGCAACAGCAGCCAAATACATTCGCATGCTGTCGAACTACAACATCGATGTCACGCTGATTGAACCCAACTCAGCCTTCGTGTCGTGCCCAATTTCTAACTTGGTCATTGGCGGCAGCAAGAGCATGGCCGACATCACCACGCCTTACGACAAGCTCTCGGGCAATCACGGTGTGAATGTGGTGCGCGACTATGTGGCCAGCATGAATGCGGCCAAGAAAACCGTCACTCTGGCCAGCGGCCCCAGCATTCGCTACGACAAGCTGGTGCTCTCACCCGGCATTGACTTGGTGTTGAGCAGCATTGAAGGTTTGCAAGCGGCCAATGCCTCTGGCCAAATCTTGCACGCATGGAAGGCAGGCCCAGAAACTCTGGCACTGCGCAAGCAACTCGAAGCCATGGATGATGGTGGCGTGTTTGCCATCACCATCCCCGAAGCACCTTACCGCTGCCCACCCGGCCCCTACGAGCGTGCCAGCCAAGTGGCACATTACTTCAAGCAATACAAGCCCAAATCCAAAGTGTTGATCTTGGATGCCAACCAAGACGTCACGTCTAAAGGCCCGTTGTTCAAGAAGTTTTGGGCTGACAACTACAAGGACATCTTGGAGTACCGCAGCCAACATAAAACAGTGGCAGTGGATGCCAAAACCAAGACGCTGAAGTTCGAAATCCAAGGCGATGTGAAGGCCGATGTGATCAACGTCTTGCCCACCATGCGCGCAGGCACGATTGCCATTCAAAGTGGCTTGGCCAACGCCAATGCACGCTGGTGCGGTGTGAACTACCAAACCTTTGAATCCACCCAAGCCAAAGACGTGCACGTGATTGGCGATTCAATTTTGCTAGCCCCTGGCATGCCCAAGTCGGGCCACATGGCCAACTCGCAAGGCAAGGTCACGGCTGCGGCCATCGTGGCGCAGCTGTCAGACCTCCCTGTCAATCCAGACCCTTTGCTTACCAACACTTGCTACAGCTTTGTGAGCGACAAGCTGGTGGTGCATGTGGCTTCGGTTCACCAATACGACGCGAAAGACAAGACCTATAAAACGGTGGCAGGTTCAGGCGGCGTGTCCACTGCGCCGAATGAACTGGAAGGTGTGTATGCGCTGAACTGGGCGCAAAACATTTGGGCCGATACCCTGCGCTAAATCAACTGTGCCACGGTTGCTTGTAGGTCTTTCGCCCACTCGCGACGTTGACGACCTTGTGCCCTTTGTATGTCACCGTAGCGCACCTGTGCTAGCAGAGGCGGTGCGCAAAGCGTGCGCCACAAAGAGCTGATCAAGGTGTCATGGTCGTGATAGCAAGGCGCCAAGCTGCGCTCTTGGGTCTGCGCATCCATGAATTGCAATGCCACAGGCTGAATGGGTGCCTCCGCAGAAATCGCCGCTTGTAACAAATTGGCATGAAACGGCAACACCGTGATGCCGTCCCCCGTGACCCCTTCTGGGAACACAGCCAGCACTTGACCATCACACAAGGCATTGGCCATTTGGTGCACCACACGCATGGCATCGTTGCGCGAGCCACGTTCGATGTACAGCGAGCCACCACCCGTGGTGAGCACGCCCACCAATGGCCAGCTGCGAATTTCAGACTTGGCCACAAAACGGCAATGGCACGCAGCGTGCATCACCAAAATGTCCAGCCATGAAATATGGTTCGCAGCCATCAGCACAGGGCCTTGTGCAGGGTGGCCTTTGACGCGCACCTCGATGCCAATGATGGCCAACATGCCACGCGCCCACACCTCGACCGCGCGGGCTTGCTGCTCATCGCTGAGTTTGGTAAACGCGGTGCGCACCATCCAATAGCCACGCAGCACCCATGCGATGACGCGCAGAAACTTGACGATCGCTTTCAAGCTGCGCATCAAACCACTTGGTAGGCCAAGTGGCCCGCCACCAACGTGGCTTTGACGCGTGCAGGCAAAGACATGCCCGTCATGTCAAACGCAAACGGTGTGTGCTTGCCTTGGCTGTGCAGTGCATCGGGGGTGACGTGCCATTCAACTGCTGGGTCAAACACCACGATGTCAGCCACACCGCCCACATGCAGTTGGCCCAAGCTGGTACTCTGTCCTTGCACCTTGCCCAACACTTTGGCAGGTTGTGCGGTCAGCACGTCGAGCGCACGCAACAAGCTCACCTTGCTGTCTTGCGCCCACTTGAGTGAGAGGCTGAGCAACAGCTCCAAGCCTGTGGCACCCGATTCGGCTTCGGCAAAGGGCAGCGCCTTGCCATCGTTATCAATCGGCGTGTGGTCTGACACCAAAGCGTCCAGGGTGCCGTCGGCCAATGCGGCACGCAAAGCATCGCGGTCACGCTGTTGGCGCAGCACAGGGGTGACGCGGGCGCGGCTGTCAAAGTAGCCAATGTCGTGGTCGCTCAGATGCAGCGAGTTGATGCTCACGTCAGCTGTCACCGCTAAGCCTTCTTTCTTGGCAGCACGCACCAGCTCAACACCTTCGGCGCTAGAGATGCGGCACAAGTGCACGCGGGCCTTGGTGCTGCGCATGAGCGCGAAGATGGTGTGCAGTGCGATGGTCTCTGCGGCCACAGGCACACCGCTCAAACCCAAACGGGTGGCGAGTGGGCCGCTGGCGGCCACGCCTTTGCCCAAATGAACTTCTTGCGGTCGCAGCCACACGGTGTAGCCAAAGGTCGCTGCGTATTGCAAAGCGCGTTGCAACACCTGGGTGTTTTCCAACGGCACTTCGGCTTGGCTAAAGCCCACGCAGCCTGCATCGGTGAGGTCTGACATTTCGGTCAGCACTTCCCCCTTCAAACCACGGGTCAGTGCACCCAGCGGGAACACGCGCGCGCGATGCAGCTTCTCGGCGCGGAACTTGAGCATTTCAATCAAGCCCGGCTCGTCCAACACGGGGTCGGTGTCGGGTGGGCACACGAGGCTGGTCACGCCACCGGCCACAGCAGCCAACAGCTCGGAGGCCAACATGCCTTCATGCTCGTAACCGGGTTCGCGCAAGCGCACTTGCAAGTCCACCAAGCCTGGGGCGACGATACAACCCTTGGCATCAATCGTTTGTTCGGCTTTGAAATTGGCGGGTAATTTTTCGCCACTCTTCGCATCAGTTTTCACAATTGCCACGATGTGGCCCTCAGCCACCGCCACATCGGCGTTGTGGTCAAAGCCAGAGGCTGGGTCGATGACACGACCGTTTTGAATCAGGATGTTCATGCTTCATTCCCCGCCACGATGGACATCACGGCCATTCGCACAGCAATACCAAACGTCACCTGCGACAAGATGACACTTTGCGGCCCGTCGACCACGGCCGAGTCAATCTCCACACCTCGATTGATCGGGCCTGGGTGCATGACGATGGCATCAGGCTTGGCCAGTTGCAACTTCTCTTGCGTGAGGCCAAACGATTTGAAATACTCTTGACTCGAGGGCAACAAAGCGCCACTCATGCGTTCGTTTTGCAAACGCAGCATGATGACCACGTCGCAACCCTTGATACCTTCTTCCAAGTTGTTGAACACCTTCACGCCCATGGCGGACAAGTCGCTGGGCACCAAGGTCTTGGGGCCAACCACCCGCACTTCAGCACAGCCGAGGGTGGTGAGTGCATGGATGTCCGAGCGCGCCACGCGTGAGTGCAACACATCACCCACGATGGCCACGGTGAGGTTGGTGAAATCTTTTTTGTAGTGGCGGATGGTGTACATGTCCAGCAAACCCTGGGTGGGGTGTGCATGACGACCATCACCGGCGTTGACCACATGCACATGCGGGGCCACATGTTCGGCGATCAGGTAAGGCGCGCCCGACTCGCTGTGGCGCACCACAAAAATGTCGGCAGCCATGGCGCTCAGGTTGGCGATGGTGTCGAGCAACGACTCGCCCTTGGCTGCGGATGAACGCGCGATGTCGAGGTTGAACACGTCAGCGGACAAGCGGGTGGCCGCAATCTCGAAGGTGGTGCGTGTGCGTGTGCTGTTTTCAAAAAATAGGTTGAACACGCTCTTGCCACGCAAGAGCGGCACCTTCTTGACCTCGCGGTCGTTGACCGACACGAAGTTGGCCGCAGTGTCCAAGATGTGCGTGAGGATGTCGCGTGACAAACCTTCGGTGGAGAGCAGGTGAATCAGCTCGCCGTTTTTGTTGAGTTGGGGGTTGCGTTTGTAGAGCATAGGAGTTCTGTGCGATCAGCCCTTGACTGAGAAATTAAATTGGCCGTTGTCGTCTTTGGTCAGCGCCAGCGATTGGGTGGCGGGCAAGGCCACACGCGCTGCCGCGAAGTCGGCCTGAATGGGCAGTTCGCGGCCACCACGGTCGACCAACACGGCCAGTTGCACGTTGGCGGGACGGCCGTAGTCAAACAACTCATTGAGCACAGCGCGAATGGTGCGGCCGGTGTAGAGCACATCGTCGAGCACGATGAGGTGTGCGCCGTTCACTTCAAACGGCAGCTTGGTTTGACCGCCATCGGCCAAGCCGCGTTGCGCAAAGTCATCGCGGTGCATGGCTGACGAAATGCTGCCGGCCTCGCCTTCAAGTTTCAAATCTTTTTGCAAACGTGCGGCCAACCAAGCGCCGCCCGAGGTGATGCCCACCAAACGTGTGGTGGGCGTGAGCAGGCTACGCACGCCTTTGAGCAACTCGGTGTACAAGCTCTCCGCGTCCAGCATGAGGTTTCCGTGGGTACTCATAAGTTCTCTCGAAAAAATTGATTGAGGATGATGCACGCCGAGGCCGCGTCCGCATCTTTGGCGCCCTGACTGTGCGCTTCGGTGGTGCTGTAACGCTCGTCCACTTCAAACACTGGCAGGTTGAAACGTCCGTTCAACTGGCGTGCAAACTTTTGGGCCTTGGCCGTGTTCTCGTGTGCGGCGCCATCGGGGTGGTAAGGCACGCCCACCACCAGCGCGTCGGGTTGCCACTCGGCAATGCGTTGGGTGATGAGCGCCCAACGTGCATTGCCCTCGGC
>CANCCJ010000011.1 GCA_947374535.1 Comamonadaceae bacterium
AAGATGGGTGCAATCATTTTGCAAGGACCACACCATTCGGCCCAGTAGTCCACCAACACGGGTTTGTCGGCTTGCAGAACGTCTGCTTCAAAGCTTGTATCAGTAATGTGTTTAATCAAATCGCTGGCCATGGTGATTTCCTCTTTCAATTGGCGATAGAGCTACAGTTAGGCCATTGTGGCAGAAACAAAGAACCCCCATGAAAACGCTCACTATTGATGTTGTCTCGGATATTGTTTGCCCCTGGTGCTTTGTGGGCAAACGGCGTTTAGAGCGTGCTTTGGCACTTTTGGCAGTTCAGCAGCCCGATGTAGAACCCGAAGTTCGCTGGCACACCTTCCAACTCAACCCGGAGATGGTGCCCGAGGGCATTGCGCGTGATGACTATGTACGCAACAAGTTCGGCGACCGGGCCGACAGCATTTACGAGCGCGTGGCAGGCGTGGGCAAAGAGGTGGGCATTGCGTTTGCGTTTGACCGCATTGCTCGCCAGCCCAACACGGTGGTGGCGCACAGCCTGATTGCGGTGTCCGAGCCAGGCATGGCGCAAGACGCCATGGTGGAGGCGCTTTTCAAAGCTTATTTTCTTGAAGGCCGCGACCTGACTGAAGCCTCGGTGCTGATGGATATTGCCGAGTCCGCAGGCATGGACCGCGCCGCAGCTGAAGCACATTTACAAAACACAGAACTTCACACCCAAACGATTGACAGCGACAAAGCTGCGCGTGAGATGGGCATCACGGGCGTGCCGTTCTTCATCTTCAACCACCAAGTGGGCTTGTCTGGCGCCCACGAGAGCGAGACTTTGCTGGAGGCGATGAACGAGGCGATGCAGGCTGCGGCTTAATCTTTCTCGATGAGCGGCGTTTGCGTAGGCTGCGCGGCTGCCGCTACGCGGTAAATGAGGTGGTAGACCAAGCCCACAAACACGCTGCCGCCCACCAGATTACCCAAAATCACCGGCACCAAGTTGCCAAGCATGCCCGCCACGGTGAGGGCGTTGCCCGCGGTTGCAGGCTCAAAGTATTGAATGATCAACGCCAATTGCATGAAATACATATTGGCAATGCTGTGTTCAAACCCCGCCGCCACAAACGCGGTGATGGGGAAGATGATGGCAATGACCTTGTCCATCACGCTGCGGCCGGCCATGGCCATCCAAACGGCCATGCAAACCAACACATTGCACAACACGCCTCTGAAAAACGCTTCGTGCCACACCAAGTTTTGTTTGGTCAGCGCAATTTTCAAAACGGTTGCACCCATCGCACCGCCATTGGCGTGCGTGTGACCGCTCAGGTACACCAGCAATGCCAAGCCGGTGGCGCCTGCAAAGTTGGCCGAGCACACCCATAGCCAGTTGCGCAGCACTTCGCGTGTGGTGATTTGCCCATCGGCCCAAGCCATGGCGAGAAGGTTGTTACCCGTGAACAGCTCGGCCCCAGCAATGATGACCAAAATCAGCCCCAAACAAAACACAAAGCCACCTAACAGTTGGCTAACTGCAAAGCTCAGACTCGCATCGGACTTGACGATTACAAACAACAAACCGCCCAAGCCAATGAAGGCGCCCGCCAGTAAACCCAACATGACCAAGGGCAGGGTGGCCATGTGCGCCTTGGCGACGCCCACCGTTTCTACTTTGGTCGCGATTTCTTTGGGTGCGTAGGCATCAGAGCCAAACAGTTCAGGCATGGGTGTTCTCGTTTGCGATGATTTGCCTAATTTACTACTTGAACTGGCAAAATTGATGTACTTTTCATTTTTGGAAGCTGCTTCATGCCTCAGACATCCTCCAACATGGTTCGTGCCCTTGTGCTGCGTGAGCTTGAAGCGGGCAAGCGCGATGACGGCCTTTGGCTTCAAGCCATGTCTGAGTCCAAACTCGACAAAACCAAGGCCCAAGTCCGTTACCTCGAGTTGCGCACACAAGCCATGCAAGGAGACGTGAAAGGGTTGCTGATCAAGCAAATTCGCGGCGCTGTGGCGCAAGACAGCGGCGTGCGCCTGACCAATGCCAGCTTGGCCGATTACCTGTCTGCCAAGACCCTCAACGCTTCAGGGAATAAGTAGGCCGCAAGTTAGGCGGCATCAACAGCACGGGCTGGTGCTTTTGTGGTTTAACTTGTGTTTGTTTGATGGACTCGAACAGCTGCGTTTGAGCCGAAGGTACGGGCAGTTTGAACTCATGGCCAATGCCAATTTGCGTAGCTGCCGCTTTGCGTTGCACCAGTTGTGACGCCATCATGTGGACGTAAACGTCTTTGGCGCTGTGTGACCACGTGTCCCATTCTTCGCGAAAAGTTTTGATGTGGGCTCTCAGAAACTGGCCCAACACCTTGGCGTCGACTTCATGCTGGATGGTTTCATGTGCCTTGTTGATGAAGGGCTGAATTTCATCGGGCTCAGCCGTTGCTTCGGGTTCAGCGGTTTGCTCAGCGACAGGTGCAGCTGCCTCTGTGGGCACTTTGGGTGTGCTTGTTGTGCTGTCTTGTGTTGCTTCTGTTGTTTCTTCGGCCATCCACGCCTATCGACACGAGTTGAGTGTTTCTTTAGTGGTTTAAAAAGAAATTTGATTCACGCTAACTTTCTTGATCCGTTGACGAATGTCAATTACGCGGTCATTAGCAGCTTTTTGCCATTGACGCTCGAACTTGATCGAAGTGGAATAGCACTTAGGCTAGCGCTTCGTGAGGCGGTCATGTGTGGGAGTCATCAAACTCTAATTTTCTGCGCTTGAAACTGCGTGAAATAGGTGGTTTATGCAAAATTTAATCAAGAGATTTTTTAAAATTTCTGAGCCTTTAGGGTTTCGTGAAGCCTTTGAGCAGTCTTTTGACGCAATGATGCAGATGGGGCCGAATGGGAATATTATTTTTTTTAACAAGGCTGCGGAATTGTTGTGGGGTTATTCGCGCTCAGAAGTAATTGGTGAAGATATCGATAAATTATTTGACGGGCTTAAAGGCACTTCAATAGCAACGCAATTGAATCAATGGGCTGGCTCGGTGCAAGAGGTTCGAATACGTCGCAAAGATGGAAAACTTTTGCTGGGAAGCATGTCTTTGTCAA
Organism: Comamonadaceae bacterium; assembly: GCA_947374535.1. Next base: position 3,073 of record CANCCJ010000011.1, read on the forward strand.
AGATTTCTCTGGGTGACGAATTTGCTTTTACCGCCATATTTAGAGACGCAACAGGGATACAAGAGGAAAGAGAGCGATATCTCCAGATTCTTGGGCAAGCGATAGATGCCGTCGTTTCGATTGATGAAAATAATTGCGTGACGTTTTATAACGCTGCAGCAGAACAACTCTTCGGGTATGAACGCGATGAAGTGTTAGGTCAGAATGTCAAGATGCTGGTGCCCATGAACATTCAGCCCCATCACGACCAATACATCAATGCCAATCGAACGACAGGGGTGAATAAGATCGTGGGTAAAACCCGAGAGGTAGAAATTAACCGTAAAGATGGCCGCAAGATTTGGGGGCAGTTGTCTGTGTCCAAAGTGAAATTGGGTAACAAGATTATTTATACCGGTTTTCTAAAAGACATCACGCCTCAACGCAGAGCGTTTGAAATGCTCAAGCAAACGCTAGAGCAGGCAATTGATGCGGTCGTTTCAATTGATGAAAATAATTGCGTCACCTTCTTTAACGCTGCTGCAGAACACCTTTTTGGTTATAGCCGTGATGAGGTGTTGGGTAACAATGTCAAGATGTTGGTACCTATGGAGATTCAGTCTCATCATGACCAATACATTAACGCCAATCGAACGACAGGGGTAAATAAGATTGTCGGTAAAACCCGCGAGGTAGAAATCAACCGTAAAGATGGCAATAAGATTTGGGGACAATTGTCTGTGTCAAAGATTTATTTAGATGACAAGATGATTTACACCGGCTTTTTAAAGAATACCAATCAAGAGCATATCAATCGCACCAATACCAATAGCGCAATGGATGAGGTGTTGAGTTCTGGCAGCCAAATCAGTCAGATCGTGACTGTGCTCAATGACATCGCAGCCGAAACAAAATTGTTATCTCTTAATATTTCTATCGTGGCAGCAAGTGCTGGTGATTCCGCTCTTGGAATTACCGTGTTGGCCAGTGAGCTACAAAAACAATCAGAAATTGCAACTGAGGCTGCAGCCAAGATTGAAGCATTGATTGCTCAGACCAAGACTCGGATTGATAACTTGGACAAGTCTTTGCGAAATCTTGACTAAAAGACGAATACCGCTAGAACGATTTCACAGCAGCAACAAAGCGGCCATGGCCACTAATGTGGGAAATAACGCTCCCAGTAGCAAACCACCAGCACCCACTGAAGAATCGGCAAATCCAGAACGCAACAGCGCCACACCGGCGGGGTTGGGTGCATTGGCAATCACAGTCAAGCCGCCCCCAGCTAACGCACCGGCAACCAAGCTGTATTTGGCTTGGTCTGAAATATCCAAAATCAGTGAACCTAAATAGGTGAGGGCGGCGTTGTCGGTGAACGCCGTCAACACCGTGGTTCCGTAAAACAAAATCTGCGGATCCATGGTCGACACAATAGGCTGTAGCCACCACTGCTGCATGCCACCTAACACCACCAAGCCCGCCAAGAAGAAACCTACCAGCAATGCTTCTTTCAAAATCAGCGGGCTTTGGTAGCGCTCATAGGCTTGCGCAAAGCCCATGAACATCACAAACAAACCGATGAATGCCACAGGGTGATGCGCGAATGCCACCACGGCGGCCAAGAAGGCCAAATGCACGGCGACCACTGCTTTCGGTATGGACTCTGTTGTGCTTGACTCAGTGCCATGGGCATCTACTCCCAAATGGTTGTGCAGTATGAACACCGCCACCGTGGCGTTAACCAGCACTGCCAGCGCAGCCTTCCAGCCAAATTGGGTGAACATAAACGTGCTATCCCAGTTCCACACATTGGCCACCATCAACACAGGTGGGGCGGCGTAAGAGGTAAGCGTTCCGCCAATTGACACGTTGACAAACAGCACCCCCAGCGCAAAGTACTTGACCCGCTCAGGCACCTCCGTGCGAAATACTTGCGGGGCTAACATGAGTGCGGCAATCGTCATTGCCGCTGGCTCGGTGATGGCTGAGCCCAGCAATGGCACTGCAGACAAACACAACCAAGCCTTGGTCAAAGAGCTCCGCAGGGGCATTAGCCGCGATAAAACATCCACTGCCGAAATAACGAAACTCAAAATCGGCTTAGACGCTGCCACCACCATCACCACAAAGACAAAGAGTGGCTCGGTGTACTGCCGTGACTCGGCATAGGCCATGGCCTTCGCCCCACCTTGTAGCCAGGCCATGCACACAATGAGGATGATGGCCCAGAAGCCAAAAACCACCTCCACTTCACCTAGTAAGTGAAACAAACCAGCGTGATTGGGGTGGCGGTGCGAAAGCCGTTCAAAAAGCTTCGCGGCAAAGGTATGGATCAAGGCAACTGCAAGAAGAAAAGCAGCTATCGACTCAATAGAGATAGGGGTCATGTTGAAAATGAGGGTTTCAAGCGTGGCGGCCCGACCTACGCAAAACCTACTGCCTAAAAATTAGACAACACCCATACTGATCATAAGCTAATTAACTAGTCATGCTCACAAACCTCTGGGATAAACGCTTTTGATTGTTAAACCCAAAGAAGTGCAACGTGAAGGCCGGTGAATGAATTAGCCAGTCGCCTCCAGCACCAACGCAAGAGCTGTTCATAGCGGCGTCGTAATAAGTCAGTGAGTCGAGCTATTAAGGGTATTCACGTCAGGGAAAGAGTGGTTTTTAGATAAATTTTTAGCGTACAAACGCATATCGTTCATTGTTTGCTTTTCTTTATCTAATTCAGTGGATTTAACGGAGAAATCGTAAGCAATTTTTGCAGCAATTTTTGCCTTCTCTGCAAATTTTATACATTCAATATCATTTTTAATGATGGCCGCTTCATGAGAGGCCTTTGCGGCAACAAACGCTAATAAAGTATTTAACTCTGAATCACGAGACCGAGTTATGGCCTCGGTGGTGATCGCGTTAATTAGCGCGTTGATGAGTTTGTTTTTCACATCTTCTTCGCTCAATTGTTCTTGTAATACAACAATTTTTCGATTGAGTGAGTGAACGTTTTCAGTAAGCCTTCTTGCCAGAATGTTTGTCCTTCTTTCAACTCTAGGACACCCCTCGGTAATTTGATTTGCTGAGGTTTGATCACTTGACTCGTTCTTAGCGTTGCAATCCCCCAAGACGCCTTTATCTGTGTAATTGATGTGAAAATAATCTTTATTAGTCATTTTTCAATCCGGCTGAAGTAATTTTTTTTGATGCTATAGAAATCACATGTGCAGTGCAAATGGTTTTTATAGGGTTACAAAAAAATAATTGAAAGCATGACAAAACGCAAAAAATATCAATTAAATTAAATTCAAATAAAAAATGAACGCGTCGGCACATTAATAAGTTTGCTGTTATTAATCTTTATGAAGCGTTGCGATTGCAACAAACTCTTCGTAGTTTGAAATGAAAGCGTCAAGTAATACCGGATCAAAGTGATGACCGCGTCCAGCCAACATAATTGCCTTGGCTTCCTCGAAGCTAAAGGCTTTTTTATAGACACGTGCATTGACAAGTGCATCGAACACGTCAGCTATTGCCATTAGCTTAGATGACAGCGGAATTTCATTCCATTTCAAACCATCGGGGTACCCACTGCCATCCCACTTCTCGTGGTGCCAGTGTGCGATTTCTTTTCCTATTCTTAAAAACGTAAGGGATGTTTCTGTATCTTTTTCCGCCTGCTCAATCGCCCGTGCCCCCAATTCAGCGTGCGTTTTCATGATGGCCCACTCTTCATCGGTCAGTTTTCCAGGTTTGAGCAAAATCCGATCCGGAATGCCAACCTTTCCTATGTCATGAAGAGGGGCTGAGTTGGCGATTAGATCGATGACCGTATCGGTTAGCTCGAGTTGGAACGCAGGCATTTTTTGCAGAATTTTTGCCAGAGCTCTTACATACAAAGAGGTTCGCAAGATGTGACGACCGGTTTCGTTATCTCGCGTTTCTGCTAAGCGTGCAAGTGCGCGGATGCCTACGTTTTTAATTTGTTCGTTTTCTTGCATTCTTCTGGCAACTTCCTGTTCCAGATTTTCATTGAGCCTTCCAAGGCTATCTCTCACTTCTTTCAATTCAAGATGGGTTTTTACCCTTGCCATCAAAATGCTTGGACGTATTGGTTTTGTGATGTAGTCAACCGCACCCGCCTCCAACCCCATTTCCTCGTCACGCGTCGAGTCAAGGGCGGTTAAAAATATGATGGGTATATGGCGTGCCGTTGGCATGTCTTTGATCTGTTTGAGCACTTGATAGCCGTCCATGCCGGGCATCATGACATCCAGCAAAATCAGATCGGGAAGGGCGCCTTGTTGCAGGTACTCGATGGCTCTGTAACCTGAGGGAACGGCACGTATGCTGTAGTCGTTCGACAAGAGGTCCGCCACAACATTCAAATTGTCTGGGTTGTCGTCAACCACCATGACGATCGGTTGGGATGCGTTTTTATCAAAGGTCGTCATCATGATCATTCCTGACGTGGTGGAAAAAATGCACTCTTGTTGAGAATTTCTTGCGCAACTTGGAAGGCCTTTGCATAGTCGTAATTGTTGATGGCACTCTCCAAATAGCTCATTTGCACTTTATCAATACTGGCTCTCAGCAGTGATAAGTTTTCTTTGATCGTTTGATTCGCTTTGAAGTCTCCCTCTTTTATTGCAGGCATCAATTCAGTCAAGATGCGACTGGCTTCCATCATGTCACCCGTCATGGGTGTCGCATCGTCTTGTTTTTGTATTTTCTCTACGTGGGAAGCTAGTATTTTTTGAGCTTCAGTAATTTCATCGATAAGCTTTGTGACTTTTGTTTCGCCAGAGCTTAAAGCTGCCTCTAGCTTAGCGGCTGCTGCTTGAATTTGTACCAACCCCAATGTGCCAGCTGAGCCTTTTAACGTGTGCGCGATACGAGTGGGCTCTTCAATCAAGTGTTGATCCAGCTGTTTTTTGAGTGTGAACATATCGTCATCATGACGTTGCACAAATTCCCTTAATAACGGCCAGTATTTATCAATTTTTCCCCTCACACTCGTCAGGCCGCGATTGATGTCGAGTCCTTGAATTTCAATCAATCGAGCATACAAATCCGTATGGGAAATATTGCTGTTAGAGACTGGTGTTGGAATAGATTGAAATATCAAAGGTGAAATATTGGTCGATTTAGGTAACCATTTCAGCATGGTCGCAAACAACGCGATTGGGTCAACCGGTTGTCCAACAAAATCATTCATGCCCGCTTCGGTGCAACGATGTCTGTATTCTTCAAATATATTTGCCGTCAAGGCCAAGATCGGCAGTTCTTGTCTATCCGGCATTAAACGAATTTTTTGCGTTGCTTCAATGCCATCCATGATGGGCATTTGGATATCCATCAATACCAAGTCATAGCGATTTTCTCGTACCTTATCGATGGCTTGCTGACCGTCGCTAGCGATGTCAACGGTCAGGCCTGCTTCTATCAATAAAACCTTCGCCACTTCTTGATTGATAGGGTCATCTTCTACCAATAAGATGCGAGCGCCGACATGACGGTCACGAATTTCTTGTTCCGCATCCCCGACCGTGTCAACGGCAACTTGTTCGCCTTTTTGCAGCCGTGCTGTAAACCAGAACAAACTTCCTTGACCTACTTGGCTTTCCACGCCCACACTTCCGCCCATCATTTCTGCCAGCCTTTGTGTGATCGCCAGTCCAAGTCCAGTGCCACCGTACTTCCTTGTAGTTGAAGCATCGACCTGCTTAAAAGCTTGGAAAAGTTCCGAAATTTTTTCTGCGGCGATACCAATCCCAGTGTCTTGTACTTCAAAACGAATGAGTACGCCTTGTTCACCGCATGGTTCCTCCAAGAGTTTGCAGCGCAGTGAAATAGTCCCTTGATCGGTAAATTTCAGCGCATTGCTTGCGTAATTCAGCAGTGCTTGACGTAATCGTGTTTGATCCCCGATGAGCCAATGCGGTGCGTTGTCGTAATCTACGGTGATGCTCAACCCCTTGGCTTTGGCTGCATCTTCTAGCAATGAGCGTGTGTGATCAAGCACCGCGCTAACAGGAAAGCTCATTTTTTCCAAAGTGAACGTGCCATTCTCGATTTTTGAAAAATCCAAGATGTCATTGATGATGGACAGCAAATGCCGACTGGCCACGGCGATTTTGTCTAATCGTTCGCTTTGTTCTGGTGTGGGGTTGTTACGTTTCAATAAATAGGTCAGGCCCAAAATTGCATTCATAGGGGTGCGAATTTCGTGGCTCATGTTCGCGAAGAAACGAGTTTTTATCTTGTCGAGTTCGGTGGTTTTTTTATATAAACGTGTGAGTTCAGCATTCGTTGCTTTATCACGTAGGTGAGACTTCACCAGCTCAGCATATAACTGCGTATTTTCGACAAGTAAAACAATCAAGACGAAGGCTGCGGCCCAGAGTCCGTACACACGGCCGCTGTAAAAACCTAGGTCATATCGACCATGATTGAACACAGCGGCCAAGCCTATGTCGAATACCCAAGTGACACAGACGACCATGAGCCATAAATCAAGAATAGTGTGTGGTTTTGCATACCAAAGGACGGCCAGAGCAATCGCACTCAACGCGCACACGCCCGTGACCACTAGCAGCATGGCCGTGGTGTAGTGGTTGCCATCCATGATGGGGGGTAATGCTGAAGCACCGAGTGTTGTGATCCAAGTCAATCCGATGACGGTGATCAATACATAAGCGGTCGATAAGAGCGCACCAGAAAATCCTCGCCATTTGCTGATTTGACTGATCTCTGGGCTGGGCTTGAGTTGTGCATAGGCGATCACCATGATTGGAAATCCAGCATGCCAAAACATATACATCCACGCCGTCGTTTGTGGAGTTGCTTCGAGTAGGCCAGTTGCCGTAAAAAGGTCTGGAAAACTCAGTGCGTGTACGACCGCCATACAGGCTGAGAATAAGTAGCCAATCGCCAGCGGCAGCAATGCGCGCATACCCAGAATGTTGAATTGTGCAAAGAGCAAAACTGCGGTGATGAGATCAATGATGATCAGCGCAGATTGATATCCTGCAATGAATGCGGGCATGGGTGCCAGTTGTGTTTTTGCAAATGGCAAAAACATCAAGAACATGGCGGTAGAGACACCTACGACCCAAAGAGGCAATCGCCAATCTGGTGGCTGCGCGAACGTCGAGACTAAAAAACCGCCCTTCGAGGTCATCGTGGCCTCTTGCGTTGAGGTTGGCTCAAGTGACAGAGTTGTGGCTTGAGCTGTTTCTACAGAGTCCAAGTAATCTCCCATGTAACGGTTGTCCCTTCATGAGCGCAATGAATCTTTGGATTTATATTCAGGTTGAGCGTTTTGACTAACTTTGCTAGATCTTCATTATTTTGTAGCGTAAACAAGTTGATCTATATCAATGTCTTTTAAATCAGCGCGCGCATGAATTCACGATGCGGATACAGAACGAGTCGCTGCAATGAAACAAGCCGGAGAGTTGAGCCATAAATGTTGGCCACGTCAGGGTTACGTGTCACATCAAGGTGCTACAAAATAAGTGTTTCAATGGCCCCGAAGTCTGGGAGGCCACATGAAAACTCAGATTGTTCTAAATAAGGTGACGGGCCCGACCCCCAGCACTGGCTCCACAGTTAGGGCTGCTCGGTTCCCCGCCTGACCCGGTTGGCCGCTTCACCATGTGGGGAGGCCCGTCGAGGTCTATTGTAGGTCACATAGAATGGCCGGCTTATGTCGTACCTCGTGCTCGCCCGCAAATATCGTCCAAAAACCTTCACTGAGATGGTGGGCCAAGAGCACGTCGTGCAGGCGCTGACCAACGCGCTGACCACCCAACGTTTGCACCACGCGTATTTGTTCACCGGTACTCGCGGTGTGGGTAAGACCACGGTGTCGCGCGTGCTGGCCAAATCTCTCAACTGCCAAGGCGTGGACGGTACGGGAGGCATCACCGCCAACCCTTGCGGCGTGTGCCAAGCTTGTACCGACATCGATGCGGGCCGCTTTGTGGATTACACCGAACTTGACGCGGCCTCTAACCGTGGTGTCGATGAAGTGCAAAGTCTGCTGGAGCAGGCGGTTTACAAACCTGTGCAAGGCCGCTTCAAAGTCTTCATGATTGACGAGGTGCACATGCTCACCAACACCGCGTTCAACGCGATGTTGAAGACACTCGAAGAGCCGCCCGAATATTTGAAATTTGTGCTCGCCACGACTGACCCGCAAAAAGTGCCGGTCACCGTGTTGTCGCGCTGCTTGCAGTTCAACCTGCGACCCATGGCCCCAGAGACGGTACTGGAGCACTTGGGTCATGTGTTGGGCCAAGAAAACATCGCCTCTGAGCCCCAAGCCTTGCGCCTGCTGGCCCGTGCTGCGCGCGGTTCGATGCGCGACGCGCTGAGCTTGACGGACCAGGCCATTGCTTATGGTGGTGGCCAGTTGCAAGAAGCCGCCGTGCGCCAAATGTTGGGCAGCGCTGACCGCTCGCATGTGTTTCGCTTGATCGAGGCCTTGGCCCACGGCGATGGTAAATCGGTGGTGGAAACCTCTGAAGCTTTGCGCCTCAATGGCCTGAGCGCTGCTGCCACCCTAGAAGACATGTCGATGGTTTTGCAGCGCATGGCCGTGATGCAAGCCGTGCCTGACATGGGCGAGGGCGATGCCGCCGACCCCGAAGCCGCTGAGATAGCGCGCTTGGCCGGTGTGATGCCAGCTGATGAAACGCAGCTGCTGTACAGCATCAGCCTGCATGGCCGCCAAGAGCTTGGCTTGGCTCCAGACGAATATGCAGCACTGACCATGGTGCTACTGCGTTTGCTGGCATTCAAACCGCAAGGCTCCGTTGCAGCTTCGGCCCCGGCTGAAAAAAAAACTCTAATTAATCCGCAGCGGGAGCGCCAACCCGAGACACAACCCGTAGCGCCCGTGCAAGCCTTGCCTGTGCGCGACATGCAACCCCGTGAAGTGGCTCCTTGGGAAGACGACCCTAGTTACTACGATCCCGAAGGTGGCAACAGCCCACGCCACGACCACGACTCAGATGCCGCTGTTGTCGCCATGCCGGTACGCCAGCAAGCCGAACCCAGTGCTGCATTCGAGCGCCCAACCCCAACGACCGAAGTGCCGCAAATCGTGGCTACGCCAGAAGGTGAGTTTTGGCATAAGTTGGTGATGGACATGTCCACCGCCGAAACCATCAACGCCTTGGTGCGCGAGCTGGGTTTGCAGTCGCAACTGGTTGCCCGTGACACCGATACTTGGATGCTGCGCGTCGAGCGTGAATCGCTCAACAGCACCATGAGTCGTGAGCGTTTGCAAACAGCATTGGCCACTGCGGGCTACCCCGTGCGCTTGGTGGTCGAAATTGGCCGCGTACAAGACAGCCCCGCCAAACGCAACGCCGCTGCGGCTGCCGAGCGTCAAGCGGGTGCCGAGGCCATCATCCTCAACGATCCCTACGTACAGGGCTTGATGCGCGACTACGGGGCCAAAATCGTGCCTGGCAGCATCAAACCGGTTTAAGTTTTTTAGTTTTTTAAAAGGAAAAATTCATGTTCAACAAGGGACAACTCTCCGGCCTAATGAAGCAAGCCCAAGCCATGCAAGAAAACCTGAAAAAGGCGCAAGAAGAACTGGCCTTCGTGGAAGTCACCGGCGAATCGGGTTCTGGCTTGGTTAAGGTCTTGATGACCTGCAAGCATGATGTCAAACGCATCACCATCGATCCCAGCCTGTTGACTGACGACAAAGACATGCTCGAAGATTTGGTGGCTGCTGCTTTCAACGATGCCGTGCGCAAAGCAGCCGAGACCAGCGAAGCCAAGATGAGCAAGCTCACCGCTGGTTTGCCCCCTGGCCTGAAGCTGCCGTTCTAAATGAGCGATACGTCTGTGCTTGAAGGCCTGATTCAGGCCTTGCGCCGTTTGCCCGGCGTAGGGGTGAAATCGGCCTCTCGTATGGCGTATCACTTGTTGCAGCATGACCGCGAGGGCGCCGAGGTGATCTCGCAGGCCTTGCACCAAGCTGCGAGCCAAGTGCAGCATTGCGAGAGTTGCCATACCTTCACTACCCAGCTTGTGTGTGACACCTGCTTGGATGATGGGCGTGACACCACCCGCTTGTGCGTGGTGGAGACCCCTGCCGACCAATCCGCTGTAGAACGCACCGCCGCTTACAAGGGCCAGTACTTTGTCTTGATGGGACGTATCAGCCCCTTGGATGGTTTTGGTCCTAAAGACATTGGCTTGCAAAAGCTGATCGCGCGTGCCAGCGATGGCGTGGTCAAAGAAGTCATCTTGGCCACTAACTTCACCGCGGAGGGGGAGGCCACCGCCCACGTCTTGGGCGAGGCCTTAAAGAAGCGCGGTGTGCAAGTGACCCGTTTAGCCCGTGGCGTGCCCGTGGGCAGTGAGCTGGAATACGTGGACTTGGGCACCATTGCCCATGCGCTGGTGGACAGGCGCGACGCCTAAACCAGCTTACTTCTTGGCGATTTTGATATCGCCATGTCCTTTTTTCTCAGCCATTTGCTTTTTGCCAGCGCCTTTGCCCCCTTTGGCTGATGCCAGCTTCGTTCCTTTGGCGTTTTTGCCGCCTTTGGAAGATGCTTTGCGCTTGGCCACGGCTTCGGGTGACAGGTCCAAGTAACCGTTGTCAGCCACTTGCGCCGTCACATCGCCCAGCATATTGGCGGTGCGTGGCACCAACAAAGCTGATCCCGCTTTGATCAACATGCGGGGTGGAATGTTGTTGATGGCGCGGAAGTCAGCTTCGCCCATGTTGACGCGCTTCGCGGCATCAGCCACTTTCATCGTAGAAGGCGCAATCCAAGCGGTCCATGAGGCCATACGCCCTAGGTTGGAGGCTTCATAGTTGCGTTGGAACACCTCTGCATTGTCCCAGGGCAGCAAGATGTTGGGCGAGCCTGCCGCCAGCAACACGGGGCGGTGTGCGGAGGGGTTCAAGGCTTTGAAATCATCGGTTGAAATCTCGGCCATCTTGGCGGCCACGCTCACGTCCATGTCACGCGGCAAGGGCACGCTTTGAAAATAGGGGTGGTTGGGAATGCTGGGCAGGACCACGCTGAACATGGGCGGGTTGCCCACGATGTTTTTCATCGCCTGCAGTTTAGGCACGTACATGCGAGTTTCCATCGGCATGTTCAGGTCGGTGTAGCCGGTGGGCAAGCCAGCGCGCTGGTTGCGTGCGATGGCTTTTTTCACATTGCCTTCGCCCCAGTTGTAGGCGGCCAGGGCCAAATGCCAGTCGCCAAACATTCTGTGCAGGCGATCTAGGTAGTCCAGCGCTGCGCGGGTGGAGGCTTGTACATCGCGGCGTTCATCGCGGAACACGTTTTGTTTCAAATCAAAGTTTTTGCCGGTGGCGGGCATGAACTGCCACATGCCACTGGCGCGTGCGCTAGACACGGCTTGTGGGTTGAAGGCGCTCTCGACGAAAGGCAGCAAAGCCAATTCGGTGGGCATCTTGCGTGCTTCGAGCTCTTCAACAATGTGATACAGGTATTTACTGGAGCGCTCACTCATGCGCTGTAAATAATCCGGCTTGTTGGCATACCACTGCGTGCGGTCATTGACCAAGTCGCTGTCCAAGTCGGGCATTTGATAGCCCCTACGAATGCGTTCCCATAAGTCGTTGGGTAGGTTCAATTGCGCCACACCATCGCGTTTGGCGTTGCCTTTGGTGATGGGGCTCAGGCCATTGGCGTTGGCAGCGCCTTGCTCGGGCAAGTTGGCGCAACCAGTGAGTAGGACTAGGCTGAAGCTGAGACAGACACTTAAAGCGGCGAGTAGAAATCTCATCTGAATTCGTTCTTCCATTCACGAAGGGCTGCAAAGACAGCCACGTCATCGGTTTGTTCGAGCGCTGAGAGCTCAGCGTGGTGTGCAACGGCATGTCGCACTTGAGAATGTCGAGCCCGTAAAAACGGGTTGATTTGCAATTCAGTGCCAAGCTGGGCAGGCAGGGTGGGCGTTCCCTGGGCTCTGAGTTGTTGGCACTGCGCCATGTATCTTTGCAGATCTGAGTTGTTGGGTTCTACAGCGAGGGCAAATCGCAAGTTAGAAAGAGTGTACTCGTGGGCGCAACACACCCGAGTTTGGGGGGGTAATACCGCCAAACTGTCGAGCGAAGCCAGCATTTGTGCAGGCGTGCCCTCAAAAATGCGCCCGCAGCCCCCTGAAAATAAGGTATCACCGCAAAACAGCACAGGACTTGGCGTGGCATCGGGCAGAAAGTACGCCACATGTCCTGCGGTGTGGCCCGGCACGTCCAATACCTGCACCGTTTGGCCGAGCAGGGACAGCTGGTCGCCTTGCATGACGGGGGTGAATGGGGCGGGCACTTCTTCGCGGGCAGGGCCAAACACTTGGGCACCAGTAGCCAAGTGGAGTTCGCTCACACCTCCCACATGGTCAGCGTGGTGGTGGGTGACTAGAATCGCGACCAAAGTCAGCCCCTCACGGGCCAGCGCCTGCAACACAGGCTTGGCGTCACCGGGGTCGACCACCACGGCCTCTTGGCCTTGTTGCCACAACCACAGGTAGTTGTCAGAGAACGCAGGCAGTGCAATCAGCTTCATGTCATCCACACTTTTAAAAAATGATAGTTTGCCTGATTGGCTGGCGTCCCCCGCAGGCCAGTACCTGCGCGCCTGGGAGCAAGCTTATTTAGATCGTGCAGTTTCCGATGTGTTTGGTTTTCATGCCCTGCAGCTTGGCATGCCAGTGCTGGATGCGTTGCAAGCCAACCGCATGCCGCACCGCTGGCTAGGTTGCGATGAACACCCAGCGCCTTGGCCCTTGGGGCGTGAGGTGCTGATGACCAATTACGAGGCCTTGCCTTTTCCAGATGCCAGTCTCGATTTGCTGGTGTTGCCTCACACCCTTGAGCTGAGCTACGACCCCCACGCCACCTTGCGCGAAGTGCAGCGCGTGCTGGTGCCTGAAGGGCGGGTGGTGATTTGTGGCTTCAACCCCAACAGTCTTTGGGGCATGAGTAAAAGCTGCGGGCGTGGGCTTAAAGATGTGGGGCACTTCATTGGCCAAGGCCGTTTGCGTGATTGGCTGCAGCTGTTGAGTTTTGAGGTGGAATCCACCAGCTTTGGCTGCTACCGACCCGCCGCCAAAACCGAACGCTGGCTGCAGCGCTTGGAATGGATGGACGCTGCCGGTGTGCGCTGGTGGCCTATTTTGGGTGCGGTGTACGGCGTGGTGGCTGTGAAGCGTGTGCATGGCATGCGGCTCATGTCACCTGCTTGGAAACGGGTTGCACCGCGTCCTTCGGTCGTGGTGCCCGCGGCCTCAAACACGGCGACCAAGGTTGCCACAAAAGGGATGGAATGAATACGGTAGAGATATACACAGACGGCGCGTGCAAAGGCAACCCTGGCCCAGGCGGGTGGGGCGCTTTGCTGCGTTCGCCATCGGGCCAAGAGAAAGAGTTGTTTGGTGGTGAGCTAGGGACCACCAACAACCGAATGGAGCTGATGGCCGTCATCGAAGCTCTGCGCGCCTTAAAGCGTCCCTGCGTCGTGGCTTTGTATTTAGACAGCGAATACGTGCGTAAAGGCATCACTGAGTGGATCCATGGCTGGAAAGCACGCAACTGGAAAACCGCCGCCAAGCAGCCCGTGAAAAACGCTGACCTTTGGCAGCAACTCGATTTACTGACCCACCAAGGTGACCACGACATCGTCTGGCACTGGGTCAAAGGGCACGCCGGTCATGTGGATAACGAGCGTGCCGACGGTTTGGCTAACCGAGGTGTTGAACTCGTCTTGTCTGCTAAGTGACACCTTGTGTGAATCTGTTGTAAAGGTGGCTCACTGGGTGGCGTTTCACTCTGCATCCCGAGAGTTAAATGGGGTCTAACTGTTACATTGCCGGCTGTTGTCAAAAAACGCAAAAAAAGATTCTGGTCGCTATGAAATACACGTCTCAAAAAGTCACTCAAAAACGGTTGATTTGGATGGCTGTCGTCATCGCTGTCGCAGGCGGCGCTGCCAAGTATTTTTGGCCTGCAGGCAATGCAGACGTCAAGTCCTCTGTGCAAACCGTGACCACCTTTGTGGTGGAGCAGCGTGACTTTCCTGTGATCGTGGATGCCACTGGGAGTACTGTGGCCACCAACATCGTGGACATTCGCCCACAAGTCACCAACGTGGTGGCGAAAATTCATATCAAAGAAGGCCAAAAAGTCAAAGCCGGTGATTTACTCATCAGCTTGGACGATCGTGCTGACCGTGCCAATTACGAAAAAGCGCAAGCCACCGCGGACGATGCGCAACGTCAATTGAACCGTGCCGAAGAGTTGTTGCGCCAACAGTTTGTCGCCCAAGGTGCCGTAGATACCGCACGCGCGAATGCGCAAGCCGCCCAAGCCGCTGCGCGCGCGGCATTGGCAGCATTGAGCTACGACAACATCCGCTCACCTATCACAGGGCGTGCCGGCATCATCAACGTGTTTCCGGGTGCCTTGGTGCAGCCAGGTAACACGGTGTCAACCACCACCACCGCGACCACCACCACCACCCAGGGTGCGATGGTCACCATCACGCAGTTGGACCCTATGAACGTGCAGTTCACCGTCCCCGAGAGCGCATTACCTGCTTTGTTTGCAGCGCAGCAAGCGGGTCAAACGCCCACCGTGACCTTCCAAATGGGCGACGGCAAAAAGCGAGAGGGCAAAGTGTTTGTAATTGACAACCAAGTGGACCAAGCAATTGGCGCTGTGAAGGTCAAGGCCGTGGTGGACAACGCCGACCAAAGCCTGATTCCCGGTCAATTTGTCCGTTTGCAAGTCAATGCTGGCAGTTTCAAAGATGTGCTGGTGGTGCCTTCGCAATCGGTGGTGTCCAACGCGCGTGGCGATCAGGTGTTTGTGGTGGATGCTGAAAACACAGTCAGTTTGAAGCCCGTCAAAGTGATAACCCAAAGCCAAGGCTTCGCCGTCATCTCCGGCATCAACGCGGGTGACAAAGTGGTGGTCGAAGGCAAACAAAACTTGCGCCCCACCAGCAAGGTGAAAGAGGTCGTGGCGAAGACGGATGTCAAACCTGAAGCTAAGCCAGAAGCCAAAGCAGAACCTAAAACTGAAGCTCAAAAATGACGATTTCAGAACTCTGCATTCGTCGTCCGGTGATGACGATTTTGCTGTCCATGGCGACCGTGGTGGCCGGTGTCATCGCGTACACCAAAATTCCCGTCGCGGCGCTGCCAAGCTTTAACAGCCCCGTCATTCAAGTGTCCGCCACCCTGTCGGGTGCGAGCCCCGAGAACATGGCTGCTTCAGTGGCCTTGCCGCTGGAGAAAGAGTTCTCCACGATTGACGGCATCACTGTCATCAGCTCGACCAACTTTTTAAGTACCACCAGCATCACGCTGGAATTCAACAACGACCGCGACATCGACAAAGCAGCGGTGGACGTTCAGGCCGCCTTGTTGCGCGCCCAGCGTCGCCTGCCGATTGAGATGACCACGCCGCCGTCGTACCGCAAGGTCAACCCTGCGGACGCACCCGTGTTGTTCATGACCCTGAGCTCGCCGGCGATGGACTTGTTTGAGGTCAGTGACTACGCGGAAAATTTGATTTCCCCTAACTTGTCCACCATCGATGGTGTGGCGCAAGTGTTGGTCTATGGACAAAAACGCTACGCCGTGCGCGTGCGTGCGAACCCAAGCAAATTGGCTTTGAACAATTTGACGATGGACGATGTTGCCCAAGCGATTAACAAAGCCAACTCGAATGCGCCGGTGGGTGTGTTGGACGGTCCGCGTCAAGCCTTGACGATTTACGCCAACCCGCAACTGGTGCGTGCGCGTGAGTTTGCTGATTTGTTGATTGCGCAGCGCAATGGCATGCCCATTCGCTTGTCCGATGTGGCCGTGGTGAGCGAGAGCTACGAGCAAGTCAAAACCAGTGGCTCTTTCATGGGCGAGCGCTCCGTCATCATTGCCGTGCTGCGTCAGCCCAGTGCCAACACCGTGAAAGTGGTGGACGGTATCAAGCGCATGATTCCGCAGTTCGAAAAGCAAATGCCTGCGTCCATGCAAATCAACTTGCTGAACGACCGCTCCTTGTCGATTCGTGAATCCATCCACGACGTGAACTACACCTTGGCGCTGACCATTGGTTTGGTGGTGTTGGTCATTTTCTTGTTCTTGAAGCATGCAGCCGCCACCATCATTCCCGCATTGAGTTTGCCGGTGTCTTTGATCGGTGCTTTCTTCTTGATGTATTGGTTGGGCTACAGCCTCGACAACGTGTCGCTGCTGGGCATCACGTTGGCTGTCGGTTTGGTGGTGGATGACTCCATCGTGGTTCTTGAAAATATCGTGCGTTACGTAGAAGAGGGCATGCACCCACTCAAAGCGGCTTTGAAGGGTAGTAAGGAAGTGGGCTTCACCATCATTTCGATTTCGATTTCGTTGGTGGCCGTGTTCATCCCCATCTTCTTCATGCCCGGCCCGATTGGTTTGTTGTTCCGCGAGTTTGCGGTGGTGGTGTCGCTGTCGATTTTGGTGTCGGCCATCGTGTCGCTGACGCTGGTGCCCATGTTGTGTAGCCGCTTTTTACCCAAGCACGGCGAAGAGGCCAAAGAGTTTTGGATCACTGTTAAGTTTGATGAGTTGTTCCACGCGGTGCTGCGTAAGTATGAGTCCACCTTGGACTGGTGTTTGGCCCATCAACGTCATGTGTTGGCTGTGGCGATTGGCACCTTTGTGGTGACCATTGCCATGTACATCTGGGTGCCTAAAGGTTTCTTCCCAGAAGAGGATTTGAGCCAAATTCAACTCACCACAGAGGCGGCTGAAGATATTTCTTTTGGCGCGATGTTGGCCCTGCAAGATCAAGCGGCTGAAATGGTCAAGAACGATCCCAACGTGCTAAGCATGGTGTCATTTGTGGGCGGTGGCGGTAACAACGGCAACTTGCCCAACAACGGCCGCATGTTCTTGAACCTCAAGCCCAAGAGCGACCGTGCGCCTATGCAAAAGGTCTTGGAAGGTTTGCGCGGTAAATTTCGCACCTTGCCTGGCCTGAACGTGTACATGCGGCCCGTTCAAAACTTGCAACTCGGCGGTAAGGTCAGTAAGAGTCGTTACCAGTTCATCTTGCAAAGCGTGGGCTTTGAAGGTGTGAATGAGTGGTCAGAAAAAATGGTTCGCCAAATGCGTGCCGACCCCATCTTCCGAGACGTGACGACTGATTCACAACTCAAAGGTTTGAACGTGTTGGTGGACATCAACCGCGAAAAAGCGGCCAGCGCAGGCGTGACCATGGCTGACATTCGCACGGCCTTGTATTCGTCGTATGGCGAGAAGCAAATCTCAACCATTTACACACCGGTCAACACCTACCAAGTGATCTTGGAGTCTCTCGAAGAAAGTCGCCAATTTGAAGCCGGCTTGAACGACATCTATGTGCGCGGTCGTGCCACAGACCGTTTGGTTCCGCTATCTAGCGTGGCGACTTTCAAACGTTTCATTGGCCCCACAGCCGTGAACCACCAAGGTCAAATTCCAGCGGTGACGATTTCGTTCAACCTAGCGCCCGATGTGCCTCTGGGTGACGCGACCTCCAAGATCGACCAGTTCACCAAAGACATGGAGCTTCCTGCCACCATCATCACCAGCTACGGCGGTGATGCGGCGGTGTTCCAAAGTGGCCAGTCGGGCCAGATCATTTTGTTGGTCAGCGCGATCTTCGTGATCTACGTGCTGCTGGGTGTTTTGTACGAAAGCTACATCCACCCGCTCACCATCTTGGCCGGTTTGCCCTCTGCGGCGATTGGCGCCCTGTTGTTCTTGCGCTTGTTCGGTATGGAGCTGACCATCATTGCCACCATCGGCATCTTGCTGCTGATTGGTATCGTCAAGAAGAACGCGATTTTGATGATTGACTTTGCGCTCGAGGCCCAACGCCATCACAACATGACACCGCGTGAAGCCATCCGTTCCGCGTGCTTGACTCGGTTCCGCCCAATTTTGATGACCACGCTCGCCGCCATGATGGGCGCTTTGCCTATCGCATTGGGACTAGGCGCTGGCGCTGAACTGCGCATGCCACTGGGCATTGTGGTGGTGGGTGGCTTGGCGTTCTCGCAGGTGATCACGCTGTACATCACACCCGTGATTTACATCTACCTCGAGAAGTACAGCGGCACTGGCCCGATGGAAATTTCAGCGGAGATGATGCCTTAAGGTGGACGGCAGACGGGGCTTAGATGGCACCTTCAAACATCATCACATCCACCTCGTCGCCTAGCGCGACGTTGCCTTGTGCGTGATGCAACACGATGAGGCCATTGCCTTGCACCATCGAGCTCAACACGCCTGAGCCTTGGTTGCCGGTGGTGCGCACTTGCAGTGTGCCGTCTGAGGCGCTGCTGACAAAGCCTCGTTGATACTCGGTGCGGCCTGCTTTTTTGCGGAGCGGCTCTAAGCACTTGGCGCGCAACAGTGGCGAAGGCTCAGCGGTGCTGCCCATCATGCGTCGCAGTGCAGGGCGCACAAAGGCGAGGAAGGTGACCATCACGGCCACGGGGTTGCCGGGCAAGCCAAACAGCACCGAATTGCCAATGCGGCCCACGGCCATGGGCCTGCCTGGGCGCATGGAGATTTTCCAAAACGCGACATCGCCGAGTTTTTTCATCATGGCTTTGGTGAAGTCGGCCTCTCCTACGCTCACACCACCACTGGTGATGATGGCGTCGGCCTCTTGCGCCGCTTTAGAAAATGCAGCTTCCAACAAAACGGGGTCATCACGAACCACGCCCATGTCAATCACTTCGCAGCCCATGCGGGTGAGCAGTCCAAACACGGTGTAACGGTTGCTGTCGTACACCGCGCCTTCGCGGGGGACTTCGCCCACGCACAACACTTCATCGCCGGTGGAGAAATAGGCCACACGCAAGCGGCGGTGTACACGCACATCGGGTAGGCCAAGGGATGCGACCAAACCCAACGCGGCAGGTGTGAGGTGTTGGCCCGCTTTTAAAGCTGCTTGGCCTTGCATCAGGTCTTCACCCGCCAGGCGGCGGTTATCGCCTGCTTTCAAAAGGTTGGGCGGGATGGTGACAGTGGTCACATCATGTTGGTCGTGAATTTTGCAGAACTCTTGCGGCACCACGGTGTCAAGGCCGTCGGGCAAGATGGCACCTGTCATGATCTTCAGGCACTCGCCTGCGTTGACTTTGCCTTGCCATGCATTGCCTGCCAAGGCTGTGCCCACCACGCGCAGGGTGAGCGTCTGTTCGGCTTGCAGTTGCGATGCATCGAAAGCAAAACCGTCCATGGCCGAGTTGTTGTGCGCGGGCACGCTGATGGGCGAGATGACGTCTTGTGCCAGCACGCGGCCCAAAGCATCAAACAAAAACACGTCTTGCGAATCTTGGCTCGCAACAGGTTGTACGAGGTGAGATAAAAATGCGTTGACTTGGTCGACGCTCAATGCTTGTGGGTCGTAGCCTTGTAGGGCGGCGGCGATCTCGTCAATGCTTTTCATGGCGCAAGGTTTTCTAGGGCTTGTAGTTCGTTCAAGGTGTTGACGTTGGCAAACGCAAGGGGGTCATCACCGAGTGCGTTAAAGGGGACGACCACGGTTTTGTGTTGTGCTGTCCAAGCGTCAATCTTGCGGCCACCGGCTTGGGTGAATTTCACCAAACTCTCGGACATCTCAATCTTCATCAAACAAAACACAGGCTGAGTACGAATTTCAGTGGAGCCGTCGGACTGAGTTTCATGTGCAGCGGCCATGGCAATGTCGGCGTCTTCGCGAACCAGCGCTTGGCCTAAGCGTTCGGCCAAATCGAGCGGCAAGCGAGGTGTGTCGCAGGGCACGGTCAGTACATAGATGGTTTCGGCGCGCTCTAGGCCCACCAGAAAGCCTGACAAGGGGCCTGAAAAATCAGCCGAGGCGTCGGGCCACACGGACGCGCCAAACGACTCGTAGGCCGAGAGGTTGCGGTTGGCGTTGACCATCACGGTTTCCACCTGCGGCCCGAGGCGCATGAGGGTGTGCAGCGCGAGCGGAATCCCGTTGAAGTTTTGCAGGCCTTTGTCCACGCCGCCCATGCGGCTGCCGCGTCCACCCGCCAAGATAAGGCCGGTGATGTCTTGTGGGTCGATGGTGTGTGTCATGTTGGGTGTGTTTGATTAGCCGCCGATGTAACTCATTTCGACGCGGCGCACAGCGGGTGCTGCGTCGGCGGGCAACGAGGCCCGTAGTTCGGAATAGCGGTCGTCACGCCCTTGCCAAATGTGGGCTATGGCCGAAGCGATGTCTGCATCCGTGGCTTCTGATCCGCGCATGAGGCTGCGTAAGTCGTAGCCCTGCGTGGCAAACAAACAAAGGTAGAGCTGGCCTTCTGTTGAGAGCCGAGCGCGGTTGCAGTCATGGCAAAACGCCTGCGTGACGCTGCTGATGACGCCGATTTCGCCCAAGCTTGGGTCAAACACGCCTGCGGCGTTGGCATAGCCCCATCGCTGGGCGGTTTCGCCAGGGGCGCTGGCAACGAGTGCAACGAGCGGGAATTCTTGTTGCAGCCGCTGAATCACTTGCGCCGAGGGCAATACATCGTCCATGCACCAGCCGTTGGTGGCGCCCACGTCCATGTATTCGATGAAGCGCAGCGTGACGCCGCTGCCTCTGAAGTGACGGGCCATCGGCAAGATTTGATCGACGTTGGTGCGGCGCTTGACCACCATGTTCACCTTGAGGCCCGTCAAGCGACCGTTCGCGTCTAGTCCTAAGCCTGCGTCTTGGGCGGCGGCGATGCCTTCGAGTACATCGGCCACGGGGAAGTCCACATCGTTCATGGCGCGAAACACCGCATCGTCCAAACCATCCAAGCTGACCGTCACGCGGTTCAAGCCCGCATCTTTCAGGGCTTTGGCTTTACGTGCCAGCAGTGAGCCGTTGGTGGTGAGGGTGAGGTCCAGCGGCGTGCCATCCGGTGTTTGAATGTTGGCCAGCTGCGCTACCAAGATTTCGAGGTTCTTGCGCAGCAGGGGCTCGCCGCCCGTGAGCCGAATTTTGCGCACGCCGTGGGCCACGAATACCTTGGCAAGACGTGTGATTTCTTCAAAGTTGAGCAATTCGCTGTGCGGCAAGTAGGCGTAGTCTTTGTCGAACACTTCTTTGGGCATGCAGTAGTTGCAGCGGAAGTTGCAACGGTCGGTCACGCTGATGCGCAAGTCGTGCAGCGGTCGCCCCAAGCTGTCACGAAGCAAACCATGGGCCGCAATGGGTTGCGAAGGGACGGTGGCGACGAGGGCTTTGAGCCGTTGGTCGACCAATGGGATAACGCGTTCAGACATGGGGGTGGATTTTGCCTGAGTGACCAATCCCCCTAAGCCTTGATGTAGATCAGTGCACCAACACTTATGAGCGTGCAAAGTAGAGGCATTGCAATAGATAGGAAAGAAACCATGAAAGCTTGGATTGACCTTTTTTCGACCGACTACGGTTTGATGAGCTTGGCCGTGATCGTCTTGGTGTTGGTGATGGCGGTGTACTTTTTGCGTGTTTTTTTAGGCTTGATGGACGAAACAGGTAAAAGCACCCACGAGTGAGTGGGTTGACAGAAATCTGAAACGCAAGCCCCGTGAAAGTAAAATCGGGGCTAATCCTCAGAGTTTCTTTTTTAACTTTTATAACAAGACACCATGTCCCTGAATAAAGTCACCCCCGGTAGCAAAGTTCCAGAATCTTTCAACGTGATCATCGAAATCCCGATGAACTCGGATCCAGTGAAGTACGAAGTCGACAAAGAGTCTGGCGCGTTGTTCGTGGACCGCTTCATGGGCACTGCGATGCATTACCCCACCAACTACGGTTACGTGCCACAAACCATCGCCGGCGATGGCGACCCTGTGGACGTGTTGGTGATGACACCGTTCCCATTGCCCCCCGGCGTTGTGGTGCCTTGCCGCGCCATCGGCATTTTGTTGATGGAAGACGAAGGTGGCATGGACGGCAAAGTGTTGGCTGTGCCCACTGAAAAAATCTTGGCTCGTTACAGCAACATCCAATCTTTGGCTGACATCCACGACTTGCAGTTGCAACAAATCTCCCACTTCTTCGAACACTACAAAGACCTCGAAAAAGGCAAGTGGGTCAAGGTCAAAGGCTGGGAAGGTATTGAGTCTGCTGCCAAAGAAATCATGGATGGCATTGCCAACTACAACAAGAAGTAATTTCTCGTTGTGTCCATCGAAAGCCCGCTACTCCAGCGGGATTTTTGCTTATTGCGGCTCGTGGCGCTTGAAGGGGCTGCGTTCTGCCAGGTGGTCGAGGTAGTGGTCAACGCCCGCTGACTCTCGCTCTAGAAAGCGCTCCACGGCATCGGCAAACGCGGGGTGGGCCAGCCAGTGTGCGCTGTAGGTGGCAACGGGCATGAGGGCGCGGGCCATTTTGTGTTCGCCTTGCGCACCGCCTTCAAATCGCTGGACTCCGTTGGCGATGCACCAGCTCAGCGGTTGGTAGTAGCAGGCTTCGAAGTGCAGGCAGTCCACGCGCTCTAACGCGCCCCAGTAACGGCCATAGGCCACGGCGTCTGGTGTGCCTAGGTTTTGCACGGCGACCAAGCTGCAGGCAATAGCTTGGCCTTCACGCTCGGCCACAAACATCACCCAGTTCTCGGGCATGTCGTGCTGCATGTGCTCAAAGAAAGCGCGGGAGAGGTAGGGCGCGTTGCCGTGTTCAAGGTAGGTGCGTTCATAGCACTGGTAAAACAAATCCCAGTCAGCACTGCTGATGGCTGCGCCCACGGAGGTACGAAAGCTCACACCTGCATCGGCCACGCGTCGGCGTTCTTGTTTGATTTTTTTGCGTTTCTCTTGTGACAGGCTGGCAAGGAAGGTGTCGAAACTCTCGAAGCGTTGGCCTTGCGGGCTCGTGTTGTGCCAGTGGAATTGCACGGTTTGGCGTTGCATCAGACCCAGTGCATCGCAAGCCATGCGGTCGGAAGGGCTTGTGAACAGCAGGTGCAGGGACGAGAGTTGCTGTTGTTGAGCCACACCCAACATGGCGCGGAGCAAAGCTTGCCGCGCAGACGCATCTACAGCCAGCAAACGCGAACCCGGCACGGGTGTGAAGGGCACGGCGCTGGTGGCTTTGGGGAAGTAGTTGAGCCCGTGGTCGGCATAGGCGTTGGCCCAAGCCCAGTCAAACACGTATTCGCCGTAGGAGTGGGCTTTGATGTACAGCGCGCTCGCGGCTGCCAAAACGTCGCCCTGCCAGAGGGTGACAAATTGCGGTGTCCAGCCCGTCTCGGGCGTAGCGCTGCCACTGGTGTGCAGCGCGGCCAGATAGGCGTGCTGCATGAAGGGTGAGGGCGCATCTTGTTGAGCGAGCAGCGTGTCCCACTCGGCGGCGGGGATATCTAGCGGGCTCGCGTGCACACGAATGACATAATCCATTTGCTTTTTAGACCTGTTTTACTTTGGACAATGTGCCTGCTGCCATGACTCTCAAAATTTGTGTTGCTCAGTTGAATTTCGTGGTGGGCGACATGGCGGGTAACGCCCAAAAAATTATCAATTGCGCCATCACGGCTTACCAAGGGGGTGCCCGCTTGGTGCTCACGCCCGAGCTGTCGCTGTGTGGTTACGCCGCCGAAGATTTGTTTCTGCGACCCTCGTTCATCCGAGCTTGTGATGATGCCTTGAAAACGTTGTCCGCTGCTTTGAGCGGGTTAAAGGGCTTGCATGTGGTGGTGGGCCACCCATCTGGCAGTGACGAGCGTACACGTTCGGTGTCGGTACAGCGCCGCTTCAACATGGCCAGCGTGGTGTGTGAGGGGCGTGTGGTCGCCTCGTATGCCAAGCGCGAATTGCCCAATTACCAAGTGTTTGATGAACGCCGCTATTTCGTGGCAGGCGATCAAGCTTGCGTGTTTGAGGTCGAGGGCGTCAAGGTCGGGTTGCTGATTTGCGAAGACGCCTGGTTTGATGCGCCGGCGCTGGATGCCAAAGCAGCAGGTGCGGAGCTGCTGGCCGTGATCAACGCCTCGCCTTTTCACGTGGGCAAGGGCGACGAGCGCGAGCAGGCCATGCGTGGCCGAGTGCAAGCCACGGGTTTGCCATTGATCTATGCGCATTTGGTGGGCGGCCAAGACGAGGTGGTGTTTGAAGGCCGCTCGTTTGCGCTCAATGCCGATGGCGCTTTGGCTGGCCGTGCGCCTAGTTTTGTGGTGGCGTCTTTTACGGTGGATGTGGCGCGAGGTGACGATGCGCCACAGTGGCAAGGCGCTGCGCGTGTGCAGGCCACACAAAGTGTGTCGAACCGATCTCCCGTCAAGCTTCATCTGTCGGGTGAAGTTGCTGACGACGGCTCGCTCGAAGCTGACCTGTGGCACGCCCTTGTCTTGGGGGTGCGTGACTACATCAGCAAAAACGGTTTTCCTGGCGCGCTATTGGGCTTGTCGGGGGGCATTGATTCAGCCTTGGTGTTGGCGATTGCCGTCGATGCGCTTGGCGCCGACAAGGTGCGCACGGTGATGATGCCTTCGCCCTACACCGCCGAAATCAGCTGGGTCGATGCGCGTGACATGGCCAAGCGCTTGGGTGTGCGTTACGACGAAGTGTCCATCGTGCCGGAGTTTGAGGCGTTCTTGGGCTCACTCAAGACTGACTTTGAAGGCACGCCGCTAGACGCCACTGAAGAAAACATTCAAGCCCGCATTCGTGGCACTTTGCTCATGGCGTTGTCTAACAAGTTCGGCTCCATTGTGCTGACCACGGGCAACAAGAGCGAGATGGCGACGGGCTACTGCACGTTGTACGGTGACATGGCCGGTGGTTTTGCGGTGATCAAAGACGTGGCCAAGACCTTGGTGTTCAAGCTGGCACGCTGGCGCAATGCCCATGACCCGTATGGGACGGGGGCTGAGCCGATCCCTGATCGCATCATCACGCGTCCGCCCAGTGCTGAGCTGCGTCCAGACCAAACCGACCAAGACAGCTTGCCGCCGTATGAAGTGCTGGATGAAATCGTTTCGCGCTTCATGGAGAACGACCAAAGCTCGGAGGAGATCATGGCGGCAGGCTTTTCGCGTGCCGATGTGGAGAAGGTGACCCGTTTGATTCGCATCAATGAGTACAAACGCCGTCAATCCCCAGTGGGCGTTCGTGTCACTCATCGTAGTTTTGGTAAAGATTGGCGTTATCCTATAACCAATAAATTTCGTGCCTGAACACAGGTCTTTCCATTGAACTCCAAGGACTCGAACCATGAAGCAAATCACAGCCATCATCAAACCATTCAAACTCGAAGAAGTGCGCGAAGCATTGGCTGAGTGTGGTGTGACTGGGTTGACGGTGACTGAGGTGAAAGGCTTTGGTCGTCAAAAAGGCCACACCGAGTTGTACCGTGGCGCAGAGTACGTGGTGGATTTTTTACCCAAGGTCAAAGTTGAAGTGGTGGTGAAGGCGGCGGACGTCGATCACTGTGTGGACGCCATCGTGCGTGTTGCGCGCACAGGCAAGATTGGTGATGGCAAAATTTTCATCACACCCGTGGAGCGCGTGGTGCGAATTCGTACTGGCGAATTGGACGATACAGCGATCTAATTTCTTACCTCAAACGTAAAAGCCGCAGCCTGTGATGGGCTGCGGCTTTTTTGTATTTGGTTATTTACAGTTCAGCCAAAATGGGTTCTGGTGTGAAGCCTGCTGCTTGCACCAGTTCTTGCAACAAAGCCACGGGCTCTGAGCCGCTGCGAATCAAATCCATCTGCCAATCATTCAAGAAGCCTTGGCTCACGCTGTTTTTCGCAAATTCCAGCAAGCCGTCGTAATAGCCTTGGGTGTTGAGCAGACCAATGGGTTTGTCGTGGTAGCCGAGCTGGCGCCAGGTCCACACTTCGAAAAATTCTTCAAAGGTGCCAATGCCGCCCGGTAAAGCCAAGAACACATCAGCACGCTCGGCCATCAGGTGTTTGCGCTCGTGCATGGTGTCGACCACATGCAGCTCGGTGCATGCGGTGCGCGTGTTTTCTTTGGTTTGGAGTGCTTTGGGAATGATGCCCACCACGCGTCCCCCTGCATCGGCCGTGGCTTGTGCGACCAAGCCCATCAAGCCGTTGTTACCACCACCGTAGACCAGTTGGCCATTGTGTTGCCCAATCCATGTGCCGACTTCGCGGGCGACATCGGCATAGGCGGGCAGGGCGCCGTTGCGCGAACCGCAATAGACGCAAACAGTAAATGCAGGTGTGTTCATGTTCGTTTCAGGCGTTGAATAGTTTGGCGTAGAGGGCGGCAGCCCAAACGGCAATGCAGAGAAGCAAACTCAACAACACGGCAGCACTTCCCGTGTCTTTGGCGCGTTTGGCTAGCGCGTGCCATTCGGGGCCGATGCGGTCAATGGCAGATTCAATGCCGGTGTTGAGCAACTCAACGACCATGACCAGCACCACGGTGCCAGCCAGCAGCGCTGTTTCAAGCCAAGTGTGACCCACGTAGAACGCCAGTGGGATCAAGATGAACGAGCCGATGGCTTCTTGTCGAAAGGCTTTTTCGTACCAAGCCGCTTTCAAACCGCTGAGGGAGTAGCCGAAGGCGTGCCATACGCGGTTCAAGCCAGTTCTGTGTTTTTGTGGATTTGCACTCATGCGCTCAACTGTAATGGCTGAATGTCAGCGGCTGAGCGGCTCAGAGCTGATCAAGCGCGTACCAGCGATGGCATCGTGCCAAAACTGTCGTTGCGGATGAAACCGACTCAACAGCGCCCACACTGCGACCCAGCCCGTAAACAACACCGCTATTTCGCCGCCAGACAGGTTGAGGGGCGCAAGCACAGCCAAAGGGGGAATGAACCAAACCCAGCTGACCAAATAACGCAAGAAGGCACGTTGTTGGGTGATGGCTTGGCCTGCGGTGTCAACCACACGTATGTGCCAAGTTTTCATGGCTAAGGTTTGACCCTTGTGGCCGAACCATGTGAAGTAAATGCCAATTACCAAAAACAAAAAAGCTTGCAGTCCGTGACGGTTGTCTAGCGCGTGACGCGATTGACTGAGTGTGCTGAACAAGTAGCCAGAGATGAACAACACACCGAACAGAAGCAGACCTTCGTAGGCCCAGCAGGCCATGCGGCGAGGCAGGCTAGGGGTCATCACATCCGAAGTCATTGAGGCGTGGCCGTGCTTTCGCTCGCAGGAAGCACAGGGGCGCTGGTGGTGTTGAGCTGATTGGGTAAAAGCGTAGCCGGTGCCGCTTGATCTGTGGCGATACGAGGCGATGCTTTGTTGGTGCTAGCCGTCGGCGGTGTGGTCAGCTTGTTGGGTGCCACAGGTTTGACGGCTGGGGCTGCTCCTACAACGGGCTTGTTTTGCTGTGCAGCGAGTTTTTGCTTGGCTTCAGGTGAGAGGGCTTGATAAGCCTCCCATTTGGCTTTTTTGTCTTCTTGCAGCAACTGCTGGGCGTCTGCGTAATTGAAGCGCGCCGCGGTGCGTTGTTGAGCGCTAAGTGCTGCCCATTCGCGCATGCGGCTTTGTACCGTCGCTTGCTCTTCGGCAGACAGCTGGCCAAAGTTTTGAGAAATGGCCAACCACTTGCGCTTGTGTGGCTCGTTCATCGTGGGCCACTGTTGAGCCAGAGGCGACAGCGCTTGTTGCTGTGACTCTGTCAAGTCCATCCAAAGTGGACGGCCTGGCAAGCTAGGTGCCGATTTGGGGGCTGTGAGTGACGGCGTTTGGGCGCTGACCCACCCGCCAGTAAAGCACGCCACGCCTGTCAACAACAATTGGGCTGTGAATGTGGCCGAGATCAGGCGTGTCAAAAGCATAGGCACGTTTATTCTTTTGGTTCGCTGGAAATGACAGGGTTCTTCAAAAATTGAAGGAACCCAGGGTCAGCGTAGGCGGCGGGTGGTAGGTCGTCGATGAGCAGGGCTGAGTCAACTTCGGCCAGTTCATTGGTCCGGTTGTCGTCCATGACGTTTTGAATGATGGCCAAGCCAGCGACCAAGGCAATCAAAGGCAATAGGGATGCCAAGCGACTCCAGACATTGAGACCCTCGTCACCAAAGTTGAGCAATGCCGTGCCGTTTTGTTGCACCACAGCGGTGCTGGTTTGCAAACGGGTTTGTGGCTTCAAGCGGGCCGCCACGGCACGGGTTCGTGCGGCGCGCAAACGCTCAGAAATGTCGTGGGGCAGTTCTAAATTGGCAGAATTCAGTCGGGCAGCAATGCGCATACCAAATTCATCTTGGGTTTTCGCAGTGTGTGTCATGGTTGAATTCCTTTTTGTTTGAGCGCCTTACTGAGCGCCAGAACAGCTCGAGAGCAATGTGTCTTGACGCTTCCTTCTGAGCAACCCATGGCTGCAGCAGTCTCAGAAACATCTAAGTCTTCCCAATAACGCAGCAGGAAGGCTTCGCGTTGACGCGCTGGCAAATTTTGTATTTCTTCTTCAATGTCGTGGACTTTTGCGATGCTGGCGAAATTGTCCTCGGCACTTTGCGTGATTTGGGAGTCGTTGTCGAGGGCGAGCGACTCAAGTAAGTCAAATTCACCTTCTTCTTTGTTGGAATCGAAGTCGCTGAAGTTGCTGAACAGCGCTTTACGAGTTTTATTGCGTCTAAACCAGTCGAGCGTTGTGTTTGACAAAATTCGGTGGAACAGCATGGGCAGCTCGGCGGCAGGCTTGTCACCGTAATGCTCGGCGAGCTTCATCATGCTGTCTTGAACGATGTCGAGGGCCGCTTCATCATCACGAACGTGATACACCGAACGTTTGAAGGCTCGTTTCTCTGCGCTTTTGAGGAAATCTGACAGTTCTTGTTCGGTGGCCACTGACGATGGGTCCAAGTTGAATCGGGCGCGATTATGGCACTCAGGGCGGCTTTTCGCGTGTGCAAGGCTGAATTGTGTTTGGGTTGATGCCATAATCCAAAGTTGCAATTCGACAAAAAAAGGCAAACGGGTCTGGGTCCGGCGCGAACAATGCGCCCATGGCTGAAGGTCCAAAGTTTTGATGCAGCCCCATAAGGGTTCGCAAAAAAGCACCCAAGGTTTTTCGTTGACGAAATTCACTCAGGTTAAAAGGTACAAAAATGGAAAATACAAAGTCGGAATCACACTCCGCAACTGCCCCTGGCGGTCACACGCAAGAACTGATGGGCGCTGAGATCCTCGTGAAGGCGCTGCAAGCTGAAAACGTCAAGCACATCTGGGGCTATCCCGGCGGCTCAGTTCTCTACATTTACGACGCGCTTTACAACCAAAATACGATTCAACACGTGTTGGTTCGCCACGAGCAAGCAGCCGTTCATGCAGCTGACGGCTATGCCCGTGCAACCGGGGATGTGGGTGTGGCCTTGGTCACGTCTGGCCCCGGTGCCACCAACGCTGTGACCGGCATTGCGACCGCCTACATGGACAGCATTCCGATGGTGATCATCACCGGTCAAGTGCCCACACACGCGATTGGTTTGGATGCCTTCCAAGAGTGCGACACCATTGGTATCACACGGCCCATCGTCAAACACAATTTCTTGGTCAAAGACGTTCGCGACTTGGCTTTGACGATGAAAAAAGCGTTCCACATCGCACGCAGCGGCCGTCCTGGCCCTGTGGTGGTGGACATCCCAAAAGATGTGTCGTTCAAGAAGACCGCTTACGAAGGCTACCCAGCCGAAGTGCAAATGCGTTCGTACAACCCCGTGCGCAAGGGCCACGGCGGCCAAATCCGCAAGGCTTTGCAATTGTTGATGGCGGCCAAGCGCCCCTACATTTACACCGGTGGTGGTGTGTTGCTGAGCAATGCCTCGCAAGAGTTGCGTACCTTGGTGGACATGTTGGGTTACCCCGTGACCAATACGCTGATGGGCCTGGGCGCCTATCCTGCAAGCGCGCCTAAGTTCTTGGGCATGTTGGGCATGCACGGCACGATTGAGGCCAACAATGCCATGCAAAACTGCGACGTTTTGTTGGCCGTTGGCGCCCGTTTTGACGACCGCGTGATTGGTAACCCCAAGCACTTCGCGCAAAACGAACGCAAGATCATTCACATCGACATCGATCCATCGAGCATTTCTAAGCGCGTGAAGGTTGATATTCCCATTGTGGGTGACGTCAAAGACGTGTTGGTCGAGATGATCGACATGATCAAAGAATCTGGCTTGAAGCCTGACGCTGGTGCCTTAAGCAGCTGGTGGGAAACCATCGAAGCTTGGCGCAAACGCGAATGCTTGAAGTACGACCGTGGCAATGGCGACGTCATCAAGCCACAGTACGTCATCGAGACGCTTCACAACATGACCAAGGGCACCGACACCTACATCACATCTGACGTGGGTCAGCATCAGATGTGGGCGGCGCAGTATTACGGCTTTGACGAACCACGCCGCTGGATCAACTCAGGCGGCTTGGGCACCATGGGCGTGGGCATTCCTTACGCCATGGGCATCAAGCTGGCCAAGCCTGACAGCGAAGTGTTCTGTGTGACAGGCGAGGGCTCGGTGCAAATGTGTATCCAAGAACTCTCCACCTGCTTGCAATACAAGACGCCGATCAAAATCATGGCCTTGAACAACCGCTATCTGGGCATGGTGCGACAGTGGCAAGAAATTGAATACGAAGGCCGCTACAGCAGCAGCTACATGGACGCTTTGCCTGACTTTGTGAAGTTGGCTGAAGCCTATGGCCATGTGGGCATGTTGATTGAGCGCCCTGAAGACGTTGAGCCTGCTTTGCGCGAAGCTCGCAAGCTCAAAGATCGCACGGTGTTCATGGACTTCCGGACGGACCCCTCTGAAAACGTGTTCCCGATGGTCAAGGCCGGCAAGGGTATCACCGAAATGCTGCTTGGCAGCGAAGACCTGTGAACGGGAAGGATGACACTATGAAACACATCATTTCCCTGATGCTCGAAAACGAACCCGGCGCGCTGTCGCGTGTGGTCGGTTTGTTCTCAGCCCGCGGTTACAACATTGAGTCCCTGACGGTGGCGCCTACCGAAGACGCCAGCTTGTCACGTATGACCATCCAAACGCATGGCTCAGACGAGGTGATTGAACAAATCACCAAACACTTGAATCGTTTGATTGAAGTCGTCAAAGTGGTCGATTTGACCGAAGGTGCCTACACCGAACGCGAGCTGATGCTTGTCAAAGTGCGCGCTGTAGGCAAAGAGCGCGAAGAGATGAAGCGCATGGCCGATATCTTCCGTGGCCGCATCATTGATGTGACCGAGAAGAGCTACACCATTGAGTTGACGGGCGACCTTTCTAAGAACGACGCGTTCTTAGAAGCGATTGACCGCAGCGCAATTCTTGAAACCGTTCGCACAGGCGCTTGTGGCATTGGCCGCGGTGAGCGCATCTTGCGCGTTTAAATTCCAACCCTTTTCAAAGTATTTTTTAGGAGAACCCCGTGAAAGTTTTTTACGACAAAGATTGTGATCTGTCCCTCATCAAAGGCAAAACTGTGGCCATCATTGGCTACGGCTCACAAGGCCATGCCCACGCACAAAACTTGAACGAAAGCGGCGTCAAAGTCGTGGTCGGTCTGCGTAAAGGCGGCGCCTCATGGGACAAAGTGGCTAAAGCCGGTTTGACCGTGATGGAAGTCAACGACGCAGTCAAAGCGGCTGACTTGGTCATGATCTTGTTGCCAGACGAAAACATCCCAGAGGTGTACAACAACAACGTCGCTCCCAACATGAAGCAAGGCGCAACCTTGGCGTTTGCTCACGGTTTCAACGTTCATTACAACCAAGTCATCCCACGTGCTGACTTAGACGTGATCATGGTCGCTCCTAAAGGCCCAGGCCACACCGTGCGTTCTGAATACCTCAAAGGCGGCGGCGTGCCATCTTTGATCGCTGTGTACCAAGACAAGTCTGGCAAAGCCCGTGACTTGGCTTTGAGCTACGCCATGGCTAACGGTGGCGGCAAAGGCGGCATCATCGAAACCAACTTCAAAGAAGAAACAGAAACTGACTTGTTCGGTGAGCAAGCTGTGTTGTGCGGTGGCGCAGTTGAATTGGTGAAGATGGGCTTCGAAACTTTGACCGAAGCTGGATACGCGCCCGAAATGGCTTACTTCGAGTGCTTGCACGAGTTGAAGTTGATCGTGGACTTGATGTACGAAGGCGGCATCGCCAACATGAACTACTCCATCTCGAACAACGCCGAATACGGCGAGTACGTGACGGGTACAGAAGTCATCAACGAGCAATCACGCGAAGCCATGCGCAATGCGTTGAAGCGCATCCAAACGGGTGAATACGCCAAGATGTTCATTTTGGAAGGTAAAACCAACTACCCAAGCATGACAGCGCGTCGTCGCTTGAACGCAGAGCACGCAATTGAAACCGTGGGTTCCAAATTGCGCGCCATGATGCCTTGGATTTCCAAGAACAAGCTGGTTGATCAAACCCGCAACTAAGCACTGAGCTGTTTGCCTTGAAAAAGGCAACAAGGCGAACAACGGAGCTATTTCGCTTCGATGTTCGCCTTTTTGGTTTTTATGAACTTAAGGCGTGAGACACCCTAGGGCGGCTGACGTCGTAGCCAAACCAATTCGTTGATATCGCTTTGAAGCTTTCTTCCTTAACCATGCTTTGAACAGCCATGGACAAGCGTTGCTCCATGTCCTTTTGGCCCTTGGGTACAGCTAGGCCAATGCGAATAGACGATGTAAAAGGTACGCCAACTTTGAGTGGGAGTCCTTCTCTGTAAATGAAGTATTCGGCGATTAGGTTTTCTTCCAGCACAGCATCGAGTTTGCGCTCTGCCAATGCGCGCAAAGCAACTTCGATGCGGTCAAAAGCATGCACCGACTTGCCCAAGGTGCCACGGGCCTGATCTTCGACACCCGTGTTGATTAAAACGCCCAGTTTTTTCCCAAGAAAATCGTCGAGGCTAAGCAAATCGCGATCATCGTCCTCGTGCAAAACACTCACCAATTGAATCGTTGCGTAAGGCTTCAAAAAATCGAAATACCGACGGTTTTCCGGTGTCACCAATAATTGGTTTCCGATGAAGTCAATCTCGCCCTTTTGCATTTTCTGACGCAAGTTGGTCAAGGTATCAGCCACAGGCTGCATGTCTTGACCTAAAGTGTTCAGCAGGGGCCGTACCACTTCCACATCGAACCCGGTCAAACTACCGTCGTCTTGGATAAAACTGTAAGGCTGGTACCCATATGACGGTCGTCATCTAAATGTCGGGGCTGTTTGACGTAGCGCTTACACTGTAGGCCTACTTTTCGGAGCCAGACGGATGTCAGAACAACAAGATCAAACTGAAGAATTTGTGCCACGTAAACCTAGCAAAGGCATTTATGTCTTGCCTAACTTATTCACCCTGGCCGCTTTGTTTGGCGGTTTCTATGCCATTGTGATGGCGATGAACGACCGCTTTGAAATGGCGGCTATGGGTGTGTTTTGCGCCATGGTGCTCGACAGTTTGGATGGCCGCGTAGCGCGCATGACGAATACCCAAAGCGCGTTTGGCGAACAAATGGACTCGTTGGCTGACATGGTGTCGTTTGGCGCTGCGCCTGCCTTGATTTCTTATGAATGGGCCTTGAAAGGGGCCGGGCGTTGGGGTTGGATGGCGGCCTTCGTTTACATCTCCTGTGCCGCTTTGCGTTTGGCGCGTTTTAACGTGAACACGACGGTGGTCGATAAGCGATTCTTCCAAGGCTTGCCATCACCTGCTGCTGCTGCTTTGGTGATGGGCTTTATTTGGTTGATGAACGATATGGGCTATCAAGGTTCAGAAGTGATCTGGCCTATGTTTGCGATGTGCCTGTATGCTGGTTTGACCATGGTGACCAACGTGCCGTTTTACAGTTTCAAAGACGTGCAAATGAAGCAGAGCGTGCCGTTTGCGGTGATTGTGTTGTTGGCTTTGGTGATTGCGGTTATCAACATACACCCGCCCATCGTGTTGTTTGCTTTGTTCATGTTCTATGGCTTGAGTGGGTATGCCTTGTATGCATGGCGCCGTGCCAAAGGCATGCAAACCAGTGTGATCAGCACCTCAACCGATGAGCCTGATGAAGCTGGCTTGCACAAATGAGACACTTCAAGTCACAAAAGGTTTAGCTTTGTGCTAAATTCGACGCATGACAAATTTTTCGCTGGCTCTACTGCTTCTATCCCCCAACGGGCGGAGTTGGTAGCGCACGCGCAAACCCAAACAAGGCCCGTATGCAGATGCAACGGGCCTTTTGCTTTGGGGCTGAACCAAACGTTGCAAGTTTTTTAGGAATCTAGGAGTCCTGACCATGACCGACAAGCTCATCATTTTTGACACCACTTTGCGTGACGGCGAACAGTCGCCGGGCGCATCCATGACGCGCGACGAGAAGCTGCGCATTGCCCGCCAGTTGGAGCGCTTGAAGGTTGACGTGATTGAAGCTGGGTTTGCGGCCAGCTCCAACGGTGACTTTGAGGCTGTGCAAGGCATTGCCAACGCTATCAAAGACTCCACCATTTGCTCCTTGTCGCGTGCCAATGACCGTGACATCAGTCGTGCGGCGGAAGCCCTCAAAGGTGCGAACAGCGCACGCATTCATACCTTCATCGCCACGTCGCCTTTGCACATGGAGAAGAAGTTGCGCATGTCGCCCGAGCAAGTGCTCGAACAAGCCAAGCAATCGGTGCGCTTTGCCCGTAACTTGGTGGGCGACATCGAATTCAGCGCTGAAGATGGTTACCGCAGTGACATGGATTTTTTGTGTCGCGTTGTCGAAGCGGTGATTGCCGAGGGTGCAACCACCATCAACATTCCAGACACGGTGGGTTACGCCATTCCTGAGCTTTATGGCAACTTCATCAAGACTTTGCGTGAGCGCGTGCCCAATAGCGACAAAGCCATTTGGTCTGTGCACTGTCACAACGATTTAGGCATGGCCGTGGCCAATTCCTTGGCCGGCGTGAAGATTGGTGGCGCGCGTCAAGTGGAATGCACGATCAACGGTTTGGGTGAACGCGCGGGTAACTGCTCGCTCGAAGAAGTGGTGATGGCGATTAAAACGCGCCGCGACTACTTCGACCTCGATTTAAATATCGAGACCAAGCAAATCGTGGCAACCAGCCGCATGGTCAGCCAAACCACGGGTTTTGTGGTGCAGCCTAACAAGGCGGTGGTGGGGGCGAACGCGTTTGCACATGCGTCTGGCATTCACCAAGATGGCGTGCTCAAAGCGCGTGACACTTACGAAATCATGCGAGCAGAAGACGTAGGTTGGAGCGCCAACAAAATCGTGTTGGGCAAGCTCAGCGGTCGGAATGCGTTCAAACAACGCTTGGAAGACTTGGGTGTTCACATGGAAAGCGAAGCCGATATCAACACCGCCTTTGCCAAGTTCAAAGAGCTTGCTGACCGCAAAAGCGACATTTTTGATGAAGATATCTTGGCTCTGGTGAGCGAGGAGTCTGTGGCGCATGCCAGCGAGCAATTTACCTTTGTGTCTTTGTCTCAACACAGCGAGACCGGCGAGCGTCCACACGCAACCGTCGTATTCACGGTGGCAGGTAAAGAAGTGAAGGCCGATTCCGACGGCAATGGCCCTGTCGATGCCTCGCTTAAAGCGATTGAATCGCACGTCAAGAGCGGTGCCGAAATGGTGCTGTACTCGGTCAATGCGATCAGCGGCTCGACTGAAAGCCAAGGCGAAGTAACGGTCCGCCTGCAAAACAGCGGCCGCGTGGTCAACGGCGTGGGCTCTGACCCAGACATTGTGGTTGCTTCTGCTAAAGCGTATTTGAGCGCCTTGAACAAATTGCAAAGCAAATCTGACCGAGTTGCCGCACAAGGCTAAATCGCAAAAATCAGTAGATCCTATCGATTTTGTTAAATAAGTCGCGCAAGTCCTTGATCTTGCGCGACTTTTTTGAGTAAAATCATCAGCAATATGATTTCAAGCCTAAGGAACAACTCTTGAAACGACTGCTGATTGCTACTTCGCTCGGATTCCTGACCTCGCTGTGTGCTGTGCACGCCCAAGCCACAACCAATCAGAATAAACCGACCGTACAAAAGTCAAAACCCACCGTGGTGAAGACGCACGTGCGTCGTGTCAATGTGGTCAAGGCTGCACCAGCTATTCCTTCATTCGGTCAAAAAGCGGGTCTGCACGCCACCAGTGATATTTTAGACTTGAAGTCCAGCGTGGCTTATGTCATCGATCAAGACACGCACGAAGTGTTGTTGAGTAAAAACGACCAAGCCATTTTGCCTATCGCGTCTATCACCAAGTTGATGACCGGATTGATCATCAGCGAAGCCAAGTTGCCTATGGATGAGTCCATCACCATCACGCAAGACGATGTGGACACTGAAAAAGGCAGCAGCTCACGTTTGCGCGTCGGTTCTACTTTGACACGCGGTGAATTGCTCCATCTGGCGTTGATGGCTAGCGAAAACCGTGCGGCTCATGCTTTGGGACGTACATACCCAGGCGGTCTTTCTTCTTTTGTTGGTTTGATGAACGCCAAGGCTGCTCAGTTCGGTATGCGTGATACACGTTACATCGAGCCCACAGGTCTTTCCAGTCAAAACCAATCTAGCGCCAAAGATTTGGCAACTTTGGTTGGAAACGCCTACCACGATGCCACCTTGCGTGAGTTGTCGACATCGCCTAGCTACAAAGTGGAAGTGGGTAACCGTACGCTGCAATACAACACAACGAACCGTTTGGTGAAGAATCCGAACTGGGATATCGGTATTCAAAAAACGGGTTACATCACCGAGGCCGGTCAATGCTTGGTGATGCAAGCCAAAGTGGCAGGTCGTAAGTTGATCATGGTCTTCTTGGATTCAGCGGGCAAGCTAAGCCGTATTGCGGACGCTGAGCGTGTTCGGAAGTGGGTTGAGGCCAACCATGGCGGCAACATACATCCGCAAATGTAAAAAAATTTAACCTATTTCATTCAGATAAAAGCCCCTTTTTAGGGGCTTTTTTACGTCTCTCAATAATGATTTGATTCTTCTTTCGGCAATTTTTTGAAGTGTCAGTAGTGCAGAGTGTTCGGATAGGGAAGCGCAGCAGTTGTTTTTGCAAGACCGCAATGTGAGGTATCGCCAAATCCAGGGGCAGATTCGTATCGCGATGCCTGTTTATGACGCAGGAATTAACGCAGATCAATAACAACGTCGCGCGCAGTCCATGTCCTTTGATTGGCGCTTGGCTTAACTTTGCTGGGAGGTGCTGGTAACGGTATCTTGATTGGGGGCAGTGGCGCTGATGTGTTGGTGGGCGGTTTGGGTGCCAACACCCTAACTGGTGGCGCAGGCTCAGACACGTTTAAGTATGTGAACGAAATTCCAGATGCAGGCGCAGCCGCTGGATTAGGTGGGATGGGCGGTGATGTGATTACCGACTTTAATTTTGGATTTTCCAATGGAGACAGTACCCCAGAAAATGCGGACCGCTTAGATTTTTCGATGTTGTTTGACAACAGTCTGGGCGCAAATGGCATTTCAACGCATGACGCCAATGCATTGACGAGCGGCAAGTTTATGGAAATTGTGCGAACCAGCGCCACGACTAGCACGGGCACGCGCAAAGATTGGGAAGTTTGGGTCGACCGCGATGGTGGTGGTAACTACCAGCGCTTGGTGACCTTGCAAGGGGCGGATGATGCAGCGCCTGGCGACTATGCCTCAGCGCAAACCACATCAGAGTTGTTGCAGAAGTTGTTGTCGGAAGGCCGTTTGGTTGTGGCTCACGCTTGATTGAGCTTGTAGCCCAGTGCGTGCGAAATGGCTTGGGTGGTTGCCTGCAACTTGGGCAGCCACTCTTCATCCAGCCGATCCGCAGGTGCTGATATTGACAGGCCAGCAACCAGCTTGCCTTGGTCGTCGTAAATGCCAGAGGCCATACAGCGCACACCCAACTCAAGCTCTTCGTTATCGCGTGCGACACCGTATTGGCGGGCTTTAGATAGCTCACGCTCCAACACGGGCAGTTGCGTGATGCTGTTACGCGTTTGGCCGCTAAGGCCTGTGCGCGTGGCGTACGCGCGTACGCGCTGTGCATCGTCCATAGCCAAAAATAATTTGCCAACAGAGGTCAAGTGCAGCGGGGCACGACCGCCAATGGCGCGAACCACTTGCATGCCCGAGCGTTCGCTGAAAGCGCGTTCAACGTACACAATTTCATCGCCTTGGCGCACGCTTAAGTTGACCGGTTGTTGAATGAGTTTGTGTAACTCGCGCATCGGTTGGAAGGCCACATCGCGCACGTTCAAGCGGTCTTTGACCAAGTTGCCCAGCTCAAGCAAGCGCATACCAAGGCGGTAGCTGCCAGCTTCTGGGCGATCGACAAAACGACCCACCGCCAAGTCATTCAGTATTCGGTGGGTTGTGGATGGGTGAAGCCCTGTTCGCTCGCTGATTTCTTTTAGCGAAATAGCTTCTTCGCGCGAAGCGAGGACATCGATGAGCGTGAACATGCGCTCGATGACTTGGATATTGGGGGTTGCGGGCACAGTAGATTTACGCATGACGCTAATTTTATCATGTGAAATTGAACTTCACCCATCGCCCCCCCATCAAGCGTTGGTGCGGCGAAAAGTCTGCCTTGTAACGCATTTTTGGGCTGTCTTCTATCCAATAGCCAAGGTAGGCATAAGGCATGTTCAAGTTGCGTGCTTGTTCAATTTGCCACATCACGTTGTATGTGCCGTAGCTCGTGCGCGGCTCTGGCTCATAAAACGTGTAGACGGCGGATAAACCGTCATTGAGTACATCGATGATGGACACCATTTTCAGGACGCCTAAGGCTTCTGACTCGCTGGGTTCTCTGAATTCAACCAGTCGTGTGTTGACGCGGCTTTGCAACAAAAACTGTGTGTATTGCTCTGTGCTGTCTTCATCCATGCCGCCACCCGAGTGGCGCAGCTGTTGGTAGCGCAAGTACAAAGCGTAGTGCTCGGCGTCAAACCCAAGCTTCAAAATACGCACTTGCAAATGTTGGTGTCTAGCCCACGCCCGACGTTGGCTGCGGCTTGGTTGATAAGCGTGTGTTTCAACGCGCAGAGGTATGCAGGCTCGGCAGTTATCGCAATAAGGTCGATAAGTGAACAACCCACTGCGACGAAACCCTTGACTCACCAAATCGGCGTAAACATCGTTGTTGATGAGATGGCTGGGGGTCGCGACTTGCGAGCGTGCCGTTTTATTTGACAAGTAGCTGCAAGGGTAGGGCGCCGTGGCGTAGTACTGCACGGTGCTGAGTGGCAAGTCACGCGCGTGGGTCACCCTGCATCCTTCACAGGAAGGAGTGTGCGCCAATAAGTCGGTTGGAATACCCAGCTGTGTTTTGCCTCTTTGGAGGCTTGACGAACTAATTTCAAAAACTCAGAGCGTGGCATTTCACGGGCACCTAGCGAGGCCAAATGTGGGGTGTTTTGTTGGCAGTCTATCCAAAGCAGATGGTTTGTGCGAGCCAATGCGACAAATGCAGCCAGTGCAATTTTGGATGCGTCGGTTTGATGTGCAAACATGGATTCACCAAATAAAGTGTCTCCGATTGAAACGCAATACAAGCCGCCCACTAATTGGCCGTTGACCCATGTTTCTACGCTGTGCGCAAAGCCAGCGGCATGCAGGGCTTCGTAGGCTTCAATCATCTCGTCAACGATCCAAGTGCTCGCTTGCCCATTTCGGCTGGTTTGCGCACAGTGGCGGATCACTGCGCTAAACGCGCTGTCGATTCTGACTTCGCACGTGGGGCTTGCGATGAACTTTTGCAGTGTCTTGCGCAGCGAGCGGTGCAATTTGAAATCATCTGTTCGCAACACCATGCGCGGGTCTGGCGACCACCACAAGACGGGCTGCCCTTCGCTGAACCAGGGGAACATGCCTTGTTGGTATGCCTCACATAGGCGAGACACAGACAGCCCGCCGCCGGCTGCGACCAAACCTGCCAAATGACTGCCTTTTTTTTGTGCAGATTCGGGTGGCGGTAATGGTTGGTCGTTTTCTAGCCAGGGAATGTTCATTTCGCTATTTTTTCATCGTTTACATAGTGCAATTTGATTAACTATTCTCAAGGAAGAATTCTTTGTCATTGCTGTTGTTAGATCTCAAAAAAATGAAGCAATTTCTGGTGAGAGAACTCCCTACAATTCTCGCCAGATATGTGAAGAACTTCACACCATCCCCCCAATAAGTTTTCCGGAGCAGTCTATGCAATTGATGTGGGTTTCTGGGCCCACCGCAGCGGTGCGGACCATTTCTATCACAGCGCAAAAAGTGTTGGTGGGTGTTTGCGCCTCTGCATTTGTGTTGATCGCGTTTGGTGTGTTGTTGCATTTCATTGGCTTTCGCATCGCCATCGAGATGAGTCCTGGTTTGGCCCGCAGTATGGGTGGTGTGACCACAGAGGCCGAGCAACAAAAAGTCGAAGCCCAGTACCGTGAGCGTTTGGACAGCCTACGCCAAGCCCTCAACACCACGGTGACAGAAATTCGTCAGCTTGAAACCTTGAAGAACCGCTTCATGGAGGTGGCAACGCCTTCGAACTTACGTGACAAATACATCAAAAAAGATGAAGGCCGTGGCGGTCCGTGGTTACCCCCTCGTTTCCAAAGCAGCCCTTCACGCGACCTGAACCATGACTTTTCTTCTGCGGTAGAAGAATTCTCCCAAACACAAGCAGCCGTAAAAAATCTCAGCGAAAACTGGGCCGCACAACTCAATTGGTTGCATGCCTTGCCCACAGGTGTGCCCATGGGCAAAGACTTTCGTGTGACCAGCGGGTTCGGTATTCGAAATGACCCCTTTACCGGTCAGCTAGCCATGCACGAAGGACTCGATTTTGTGGCCGATGTGGGCTCGCCCATCTTGGCCACTGCCGCTGGAACGGTGACGCGTTCTGCATGGGATGCTTCGTTTGGGAATGTGGTGGAAGTCAGTCACATCGAAGGTTTCACCACCCGTTATGCGCATTTGAGCAAGCGCTTGGTTGAAGTCGGCCAAAAAGTTCAGCGTGGCGACACCATTGCGCAATTGGGCAGCACCGGCCGTTCGACGGGGCCGCATTTGCACTACGAAGTGATACGCAATGACCGCGTGATGAACCCCAACCAGATGTTGTTGCAAACCACCACGACTGCTAACGCACAGTGAAGTTAGTGCTAATGAAAAGGCTCGCCATGTTTGAAAAGCTCAAAGACAAATCACTCTCGCCGTCGCAAGAGCGCTTTGACACGATCATTGGCAGGACCACACAAATTTATGGCCGTTTGGTGTTGCTCGATAGCGTGCGTATCGATGGCAAAGTGGTGGGCAACATCGAAACGACCAAAGACAACAAAGTCACCGTAGCCATTGGTAAAACGGGTGAGGTGTCGGGCGACATCACGGCCCATCGCGTGATGGTGGCAGGCAAAGTTGAAGGCAATATTTACGCGGCCGAGCGTGTGGAGTTCCACAAAGACTCGGTGGTTCAGGGCGATATTTCTTATGGCTCAATTGCGGTTGAGCACGGCGCTCGTTTGTTGGGTTTGGTCATTCAAAACCCCATCAGCTCAGCTGCTGCCAATAGCAGCGCAGACGCTAAGAACGTCATCAAGAAAGCGCAAGAAAGCAGTAGTTGAAGGAATGTGGTTTTTAAAACGGTTCCAAGTTTTCTTCGCGGTTTTCTTTTTAGGAACTAGCCTACTGGCGTGTGCCGGAGAAACCTCCGAACTTTCCATCGTCAATGAGCACAGGGCTGCGATACGCTTTCATCGTTTAGAGCATTTAAAAGAACGCATCCGTGCTGACCCCGACGTGCTCAAGGCAAATTGCCGTTACGAGTCGGACATCGCGACCCACCCACCATTGCACCGCGTTGCACTGACATTTGATGATGGGCCAGAGCCTGTCCAGACCGAATTGATCTTGAGTGTCTTGGCGAGATATAATCTCCGCGCCACATTTTTCATGATCGGTGAGAAGGCGAAGCGCCATCCAGATTTAGTAGCTGCTGTGCTGAAGTCGGGCCATCATCTCATCGGCAACCATTCTTGGGATCACCCCAACTTTCACAGCATTTCAGTGGAGGCTCAAGCTGAGGAAGTGCAGGCGGGTGAGGACGCGATTGGCGTTGCCATGGCGCGAAAGTTATTCAGATATCCCTATGGCAACGCGAGTTGCGAAACCAACGTCTTCTTAAAAGCGCGTGGCTACCAAACCGTCGGCTGGCATGTGGACTCTTGTGATTGGGCGTTCGATCGCAACGGCACGGTCGATGACAAAGAAGCACTGGAATGCGGTGTGCTGCCCGCCTATAAAAGTGATTATGAAGGGCATGTGTTGTCAGCCCTTCGCGCGCATCGTGGTGGGATTGTGTTGATGCATGAAATCCACCCCAACACCGTGGCCTCACTAGAGGCCGTGATCCAATCCATCCTCGCTGCGGGCTATTCATTTGGATCTTTGGATGATGAAGATTTCGCAGCCTCTCTAAAGTAGGCCCCCATTAAGCGAGGTCGTAACGGTCGAGGTTCATCACCTTATGCCAAGCGGCCACAAAGTCGTGCACGAATTTTTCTTGCGCATCATTGCTTGCGTAGACTTCAGCGATGGCACGGAGTTGGGCGTTGGAGCCAAAGACAAGATCAACAACCGTGGCGGACCACTTGAAGGCGCCCGTGACCCGATCCCGCCCCTCAAAAACGCCTTCTGTGGTGGACGACTTCTGCCATGCTGTCCCCATGTCAAGAAGGTTGATGAAGAAGTCGTTGCTTAAGGTCTCAGGTCGTTTGGTGAAAACACCGTGTTCAGATTGCCCGAAGTTTGCGCAAAGTGCACGCATGCCGCCGAGCAAAACCGTCATCTCAGGCGCAGTCAAGGTCAGCAGGCTTGATCTCTCTAAAAGTAGCGCTGCCGCCGACGCCTCGCATTCTTTGCAGAAGTAGTTGCGAAACCCGTCTGTGGTTGGTTCTAGTACAGCAAAGGACGACACATCAGTCTGTTCTTGACTTGCATCCATGCGCCCAGGCGAGAAGGGCACGTTCACCTCATGGCCTGCTTTGTGCGCCGCAGCCTCAACAGCGGCACAGCCGCCCAGAACGATCAGGTCAGCCAGCGAGACTTTCTTACCGTCAGACTGGGCGGCATTGAAGTCCATCTGGATGGTTTCTAAGATCTGAAGCACATTCGCCAGTTCCTCTGGGCGATTGACGTGCCAATCTTTTTGCGGGGCAAGCCTGATGCGCGCTCCGTTCGCGCCGCCGCGTTTGTCGCTGCCACGGAAGGTACAGGCCGATGCCCAAGCTGTCGTGACGAGTTGAAAAATTGAAAGACCAGAAATCAGGATCTTGGACTTGAGGCGCTGAATATCGAGCGCATTCACCAACGCATGATTGACTGCGGGAATCGGGTCTTGCCACAGCAGTGGCTCAGCGGGAACGAGCTTGCCAAGGTAGCGAGAAGTAGGGCCCATGTCGCGGTGCGTGAGTTTGTACCAAGCCTTCGCGAACGCATCGGCAAATTCTTGTGGATGGTTCAAATAACGTCTGGCAATCTTTTCGTAGGCTGGATCCATTTTGAGCGCCAAGTCTGCCGTGGTCATCATCGGGGCATGGCGCTTTGAAAGCAGATGGGCGTCTGGCACTGTGTTTGCTGCCGATGCGTTTTTGGGCGTCCACTGGTGTGCGCCTGCAGGGCTGCGTGT
This sequence comes from Comamonadaceae bacterium, assembly GCA_947374535.1. The sequence goes on from CANCCJ010000011.1 coordinate 46,683, forward strand.
CAATTGCCAGTCGTATTTAAATAGGATTTGAAGGTAGTCGTGGTCCCATTGAATGGGGTGGGTGGTCCATGCGCCTTCTATGCCGCTAGTGATGGTATCGGCCCCGTGACCGCTGCCAAAGCTGTTTCGCCATCCCAAGCCTTGTTCTTCGATGCTCGCCCCCTCTGGGGCTGGGCCAACATACGTTTGTGGATCGGCTGCGCCGTGGCATTTGCCAAAAGTGTGGCCGCCAGCCACCAGCGCAACGGTTTCTTCGTCGTTCATGGCCATGCGGGCAAATGTTTCGCGAATATCCCTCGCTGAGGCAATGGGGTCTGGGTTGCCGTTCGGGCCTTCTGGGTTCACGTAGATCAAGCCCATCTGAACGGCGGCGAGGGGGCTCTCCAGTTCGTGCTCTGCGCTGTAGCGTTTATCTTCTAGCCATTGGCCTTCAGGCCCCCAATAAATTTCTTCTTCGGGTTCCCAGATGTCTTCGCGACCACCGGCATAACCAAAGGTCTTGAAACCCATGGACTCTAAGGCGACGTTGCCAGCCAAGATCATCAAATCTGCCCAAGAGAGTTTGCGCCCGTATTTCTGTTTGATGGGCCAGAGCAAACGTCGCGCTTTGTCGAGGTTGCCGTTGTCTGGCCAACTGTTGAGCGGCGCAAATCGTTGCGCGCCAGAGCCGGCACCGCCGCGCCCATCGGCAATACGGTAAGTGCCTGCGCCATGCCAAGCCATACGAATGAAGAATGGGCCGTAATGTCCATAGTCTGCAGGCCACCACACTTGTGAATCTGTCATCAAGGCATGCAGGTCTTTGATGACTGCTTCCAAGTTCAAGGTTTTGAATTCCTTGGCATAGTTGAACGTCTCGCCCATAGGGGTGGACAGAGGCGAGTGCTGGCTCAAGACCTTCAGGTTCAGTTGATGAGGCCACCAGTCTGCATTGGTCAAGCCACGCGCCTCTTTGTTTTGACGCGTACCCATAGAAAATGGGCACTGTGCTTCGTTGGACATGGGTATCTCCCTTGAGTTTGAGGTCTTGGCCCTTGCATTCTGTGATCTTGTCGCCCCTTTCAGTTGACGAATGTCAATACTTCCTTGGATAAGCAGGCTGCGTAGTGTTAAGTACCGAAACGCTTTTGGGTGGCTGGGTGTAGGCTGACGCCATGACCTCAGTTTCAGATCAAGATGCAAGCGCACAGTTGGCCCTGCGACGCGTGGCGATAGACACTTACCACGAGAACGTTGTGTACTTGAACCGCGACTGTGCGCTTTACCGTGCAGAGGGTTTTCAGGCGCTGTCTAAGGTTGAGGTGCGTGCCAACGGTCAGAAAATTTTGGCCACATTGAATGTGGTGGATGACCCCGCCATCGTGCGGTGCGGCGAAGTGGGCTTGTCTGAGGATGCTTTTGCTCAGATGGGGGTACTAGACGGGCATGCCGCGACTGTTTCGCAGGCTGAGCCACCGGAATCCATGGCCGCTTTGTTTCGCAAAATCAACGGCGAGCGTTTGAACCGAGAAGACTTTCTCGCGATCGTGCGTGACATTGCGCAACATCACTACTCCAAGATTGAGTTGACCGCTTTCGTCGTCGCCACCAACCGTGGCGAGATGGATCGCGAAGAGGTGTTCTTCCTCGCTGACGCCATGGTGGCCTGCGGTCGTCGTTTGGATTGGCAATCTCCGTTGGTGGTGGATAAACATTGCATAGGCGGCATTCCTGGCAACCGAACCTCGATGTTGGTTGTGCCCATCGTGGCGGCGCATGGCATGTTGTGTCCCAAGACTTCGTCGAGAGCCATCACCTCGCCGGCGGGAACCGCTGACACCATGGAGGTGTTGGCGAATGTGGAGTTGCCTTTTGACAAACTGTCTGAAATCGTGCGGGATCACCGTGGCTGTTTGGCGTGGGGTGGGGCGGCCAATTTGTCGCCTGCGGACGACGTGTTGATTTCGGTCGAACGGCCCTTGTCGCTGGATTCTCCCGCCCAAATGGTGGCTTCGATCTTGTCTAAAAAAATCGCGGCGGGGTCAACGCACTTGGTGTTGGACATTCCGATTGGCCCGACTGCCAAAGTGCGTTCAATGCCCGAGGCGCAACGCTTGCGCCAGTTGTTTGAATACGTGGCCTCTCGCATGCACCTGTCATTGGATGTGGTTATCACCGATGGGCGTCAACCGGTCGGCTTTGGCATTGGCCCTGTGCTGGAGGCGCGTGACGTGATGCGCGTTCTTGAAAACGACCCACGCGCTCCCATCGATTTGCGACAAAAAGCCTTGCGATTAGCAGGTCGCTTGATTGAGTGTGATCCAGATGTACGCGGCGGCGACGGCTTTGCCATCGCCAGAGATATTCTGGATTCAGGTCGAGCGCTCGCCAGCATGAATGCCATCATCAAAGCCCAAGGTGCCAAGGTCTTTAACCACAACCAACCCAAATTGGGGGCGTTGACGTTTGAAGTCTGTGCCGATGCACAGGGTGTTGTCACCAGCATCGATAACTTTCACTTTGCCCGCGTGGCTAGATTTGCAGGCGCTCCGAAAGTGCAAAGCGCGGGCGTGGATTTGATGAAAAAACTGGGCGATGCGGTGGCGGTGGGCGATGTGTTGTATCGCGTGCATGCAGACTTCCCTTCAGACTTAGAGTTCGCGCGACAACTCACCCAAAAATTCAGCGGATTCACCATCGGCAAAGTGGAAGAGTTGCCTCATGTCTTTGTGGAGTTCTGATGTCCGAAACGATGACCTTGCTTTACTTTGACGATGAGGCCCCGTTCGCCTTGCGCTTGGCTGATTTAGCGGGGTTGATGCCCCAAGTGATTGAGCGCCATCGGTTTCCTGATGGGGAGCTTAAGCTGCGATTGCCTGCCTCTCTGCCCAGCCGCGTGGTGATGCTTCGCAGTCTGCATGACCCCAATGAAAAATTAATTGAGCTGTTGCTGGCAGCCCAGACAGCGCGGGAACTGGGGGCCGAGCATCTGACCTTGGTTGCGCCTTACTTGGCCTATATGCGTCAAGACATGGCGTTTCAAGCGGGTGAGGTGGTCAGCCAGCGCATCGTGGGGAAATGGCTTGCATCTCTGTTTGACGCGCTGATCACTGTGGACCCCCACTTGCACAGGGTGGCCACCCTCGAAGAGGCCGTGCCTGTGCACGAGGGCGTGGTGCTAAGCGGTGCCCCCTTGCTGGGTGATTTGATAGCGCAACACCTTGGACACCCGTTTTTGATGGGGCCTGACCAAGAATCCGCGCAATGGGTTGCCAAAGCGGCGTTGCGCCACGGGTTTGACCATGCGGTGTGTCAAAAAGTTCGGCATGGCGATCAGTCCGTTGACATTGCTTTGCCCCAAGTGAATGTGCGTGGGCGAGCCGTGGTGCTGCTTGACGATGTGGCCAGCAGCGGGCGAACAGTGGCAAGGGCGACGGCGTTATTGCTCGCGCAGGGCGCAGCCTCTGTGGATGTGGCCGTCACGCATGCCTTGTTTGCGGGTGATGCTTTTCAGGTGCTTTTGGACGCGGGTGTATCTCAAGTTTGGAGCACAGATTGCATTGCGCATTCAAGCAACGCAGTCAGTGTGGCACCGGCGATTGCACATGCTTTGAGCAATTTGCATCAACAAATTGTTCTGCGTTTGTAGGCTGAGAATGAAAAAACGCCCCGTCAGGGGCGTTTTTAAAAGGGTCTTGGCGGAGCAAGAGGGATTCGAACCCTCGGTGGGCTATTAACCCACACACGCTTTCCAGGCGTGCGACTTAACCCACTCATCCATCGCTCCGAAGCCTGAGATTGTAGCAGTGGGCGAGTACACTTCGGCGCTATTGTTTTTTTCAAGCTTGAA
>CANCCJ010000012.1 GCA_947374535.1 Comamonadaceae bacterium
CACGCTCTTCAATGAGTAAATGTTTTTGGCAATGCTGTTTGAACCAAAGGGTTCTGCATAGTGATTACCAGTTGTGTAAGCAATTGATGTATCGCTCCAATCAGCAGCTTGTGCACAAACTGCAGCAGCAGCCATGGCAACGAGGGCAATTTTCTTTTTCATTTTTAAGTTTCCTTCAAGGTTAAAAAAACAGTTGTGCAAAACGGATGCCAGAAAACCAGCATCCGTTGTTTTAATTACTTAGCGCCGGGCACTTTGCCTTCCACGCCTTTGACGTAGAAGTTGATACCGCTCAAGAACTTGTCGTCAGCGATTTCATCTTTCTTCAAGATGACTTTGCCCGTGTTGTCAACGAGTGGGCCTTTCCAGATGGCGAAGCTGCCGTCTTTCAAACCCTTTTTGACTTCGTCCACTTTGGCTTTGGTTTCTGCGGGCACGTCTTCGGCGATGGACACGAGGTCAATCGCGCCGTCTTTCACGCCAGACCATGTGTGTGTGCCGCCGGTCCACTTGCCGTCCAAGGCATCGCGGGTGGCTTTGATGTAGTAGGGCGTCCAGTTGATGACGGCAGAAGCCAAGTGGGCTTTAGGGCCGTAGGCGGTCATGTCTGAGTCCCAACCAAAAGCGCGCTTGCCTTTGTCTTGTGCTGTTTTCAACACGGCGGGAGAGTCAGTGTTTTGGAACAAGATGTCCGCACCACCGTTGATCAACGAGGTGGCAGCTTCTGTTTCTTTCGGTGGGTTGAACCACTCGTTGACCCAGACCACTTTGGTCTTGACTTTGGGGTTGCTGGATTGCGCGCCCAAGGTGAAGCTGTTGATGTTGCGAATGACTTCAGGAATAGCAATCGAGGCCACCACACCCAAGGTGTTGGTTTTGGTCATCTGGCCAGCGATCACGCCAGCCATGTAGGCGCCTTCGTAGGTGCGGCTGTCGTAGGTGCGCATGTTGGGCGCTTGTTTGTAGCCGGTGGCGTGCTCGAACTTGACATCAGGTGTGTCAGCGGCCACTTTGAGCATGGGTTCCATGTAACCGAAGGTGGTGCCGAAAATCAGCTTGTTGCCTTGGCCCACCATGTCGCGCAAAACGCGCTCGGCATCCGCCGATTCAGGCACGTTCTCAACAAAAGAGGTTTCAATCTTGTCGCCAAACTCGGCTTGCAAGGCTTTGCGTGCGTTGTCGTGTGCAAACGTCCAGCCGCCGTCGCCCACAGGGCCAACGTAGGCAAATGCGATTTTCAACGGCTCAGCTTTGGCAGCAGCGGCAGGCGCTTCGGCAGGCTTGGCTTCTTCTTTTTTACCGCAACCCACCAACACAGCAGCAGATACAGCGGTCAAGGCTGCAGCTTGCAACCAGCGACGTTTCAACAAGTTAGTCATGAAAAACCCTTTTAAAGAGAACTACAAAAAAAGCGAACAAATTATCAACCAGGAAAGAACGGTTTCCCGATCGAGGCAGGCATGTTGACCCTGAGCCAACGCGGATTTTTTGAAATCAACGCCAACACCACGATGGTGGACAGGTAGGGCAACATGCTCAAAAACTGGCTGGGCACATCAATGCCGGTGGCCTGTAAATGGAACTGCAGCATGGTCACCCCGCCGAACAGGTATGCACCAAGCAATACACGTGCCGGGCGCCATGTGGCGAAGGTGGTGAGGGCCAGTGCGATCCAGCCCTTGCCTGCAATCATCCCTTCGACCCAAAGCGGTGTGTAAACGACCGAGATATAAGCACCTGCTAAGCCACACAGCGCGCCACCCACAACCACGGCGAGCAAACGAATGCGCCGCACAGGATAGCCCAAGGCATGCGCAGATTCAGGCGACTCGCCCACGGCACGCAAAACCAATCCAGAACGAGTGCGGTAAAGGAAATAAATCAATCCAAAAGTTAACGCAATCGTGGCGTACACCAAGGGGTGGTGCTTGAACAAAGCGGGGCCAACGAACGGAATGTCGGCCAACACAGGCACTTCAAATTGAATGCGCTCGGGCAACTTGGCCTGCACATAGCTTGTGCCCACAAAGGCCGAGAAACCACCGCCAAACAAACTGAGCGCGAGGCCTGTGGCGTATTGGTTGGTGTTCATCCAAATCACCAGCACACCGAACAGCGCGGCCATCAAAGCACCTGCACCCATGCCCGCCAAAAAACCCAAGGTGTCGCTGCCCGTGGTCACCACGGTGGCAAAACCTGCAATGGCCGCGCACAACATCATGCCCTCGGCACCGAGGTTGACGATGCCCGCTTTCTCATTGATCAAAAGGCCAAGAGAAGCCAACGCCAAAACGGTGCCTGCGTTCATGGTGGCGGCCCATAACAGTGCGTAAGTCTCCATCACAGTGCCTCTACTTTTGCAAAAAAGCGTATACGGTATTGCATCAATGTGTCGCACGCCAAAAGACTAAACAACAACAAACCTTGAAACACGCCCGTCAGTGAACGAGGCAAGCCCAAGCGCGATTGCGCCAGCTCGCCGCCGATGTAAAACATGCTCATCAAGATGGCCGACAACACCATGCCCACCGGATGCAAGCGCCCCACAAAGGCCACGATGATGGCCGCAAAGCCGTAGCCCACCGGCACAAACGGCGTGAGCTGTCGCAGCGGCCCAGCCACTTCTAAAGCGCCAGCCAAACCCGCTGCAGCACCCGAGGTGAGCAACGCCAGCCACAAAGCCTTGCGTGACGAGAAGCCGGCATAACGCGCCGCATCAGGCGCCAAGCCACCCACCTGCTGCGCAAAGCCTGCATGCGTGCGAAACAAAAACACCCACAGCGCGCCCACGCCTGCGAGCGCCAGCAACACGCCAATGTTCACGCGTGTGCCCGTGATGAGCTTGGGGATTTGCGTGATGGCATCAAAGGTTTTGGTTTGCGGAAAGTTGTAGCCCAATGGGTCTTTCCACGGGCCGTACACCATGAAGTTGAGTGCCATGATGGCCACGTACACAAGCATGAGGCTGACCAAAATCTCACTCGCATGAAAGCGGTCGCGCAAGAACGCGGTGATGCCCGCCCACACCATGCCACCGGCAATGCCCGCGAGCAAGATGAGCACCCAAAAGCCCGAGCCTGTGTTGGCATCTGCCATCAGCGCCACGCCAGAGGCAAACACAGCGCCCATGACGAACTGGCCTTCTGCGCCAATGTTCCACACGTTGGAGCGAAAGCACACGGCCAAGCCCAACGCAATCAGCAACAGCGGCGTGGCCTTGACCATCAGCTCGGACAAGGCATACACGCTCTTGATAGGTTCCCAAAAGAACACTTGCAAACCGCGCACGGGGTCTTTGCCCAGCGCCACAAAAAGAATCACACCCAACACCACCGTGATGGCAAGCGCCAACAAAGGCGAGGCGTAGCGCCACACGTGAGAGGGCTGGGCACGCGGCTCAAGACGCAGCATGGCTGACCTCCTGCATTCCTGACACAAGCGGGTTGTCCCATAAGCCACTCATCCACGCACCGATGCGCGACACATTGGCCTCTTCGCGTGTGAGCGCGGGCGACAAGCGGCCTTCGGCCATCACATGCAAACGGTCTGACAGCTCTAACAATTCATCCAACTCCTCACTCACCACCAGCACCGCACAGCCTGCATCACGCAGGGCCAACAGTGCGGCGCGTATTTGTGCGGCTGCGCCCACGTCCACACCCCAGGTGGGCTGCGACACGATGAGCAACTTAGGTGCCGCTTCAATCTCGCGGCCTACCAAAAACTTTTGCAAATTGCCACCCGAGAGTGAACGCGCAGCCGCATCCGGCCCGCCCGCTTTCACTTGGTATTTGGCAATGATGTTGGCCGCTTGGGTGTGCAGCATGTTCAGGTTGAGCCAACCCAAAGCACCGGCTGCACCGCCAGAGGCCACCGCATCATGGCGCGTCAGCAATAGGTTTTGCGCCAAACTCAAGCCAGGCACAGCGCCACGGCCCAAGCGTTCCTCTGGCACAAAGTGCAGGCCAAGGTCGCGGCGTTGGTCGGGGTTAAGTTGCCCCATCGCTTGGCCGCTGAGCTGAATGGTGTCAGGCGCCGCACGCCTATCTTCACCCGACAAGGCAAACAACAACTCGCGCTGACCGTTGCCCGACACACCGGCAATGCCCACGACCTCGCCTGCGCGCAATTGCAGGTTCACGCCGTTCAGGTCCAAACCAAAAGGGTCATCCGCTTTGAGCACCAAGTCATGCACGCTCAACACGGCTGCGCCGGGCTTGTGTTCGCGCACGTTGAGCTCGGGCGGCAAGCTGCCGATCATCAATTGACTTAGCGAGGCATTGGTTTCTTGGCGCGGATCGCACACGCCTGTCACGCGGCCTGCACGCACCACGGTGCAAGCGGTGCACAGCGCACGAATTTCGTGCAACTTGTGGCTGATGTACAAAATGCTGCGGCCTTCAGACGCGATCTGTCGCAGCACCACAAATAGTTTTTCTACCGCTTGCGGCGTGAGCACTGAGGTGGGCTCGTCCAAGATGAGCAGCTGCGGGTTGGTCAGCAAAGCACGGATGATTTCCACGCGCTGCATCTCGCCCACACCCAAGGTGTGCACGGGTCGGGCTGGGTCAATGTCAAGGCCATATTGCGCAGCAGTGTCGGTGATGCGCTGTGTGACCTTGGCTAAGCTGAGCGACTTGTCTAAGCCCAGCCACACGTTCTCGGCCACGCTGAGCGTGTCAAACAAGCTGAAGTGCTGAAACACCATGCTGATGCCAAGGCGACGCGCCTCTTGCGGGTTGCGGATATTCACCACCTCGCCATTGAAGCGGATCTCACCCGCGTCGGGCTTGACCGCGCCGTAGATGATTTTCATCAGCGTCGATTTGCCCGCGCCGTTCTCGCCCAGCACGGCATGAATCTCACCGGGCTGCACCGTCAGGCTCACGGCATCGTTGGCGACCACAGCGGGGTAGCGCTTGGTGATGTGGGCAAGTTGCAGTCGGGGTTGAGTCATCGCAAAAGTGGGTGTGATGTGAGTACAGGTTTTACAAAACGGGGGCTAGGTTACCAGCACTGCCTGCATGTCTTCTTGCAAGCACCGTGCCCGAATTTGGCGGGCATCACAACACCAACATGGCGCGGAAGTCGTTCACATTGGTGTGCGTGGGACCGGTGACCACCAAGTCGCCCACGGCGTCGAAGAAACCGTAGGCATCGTTTCGGTCGAGGCAGTCGGCGGCCTTAACGCCTGCGGCCTCTGCGCGGGCCAAGGTGTCGGGCGTGACGCGAGCACCGGCGTTGTCTTCGATGCCGTCAATGCCATCGGTGTCAGCGGCAATGGCCCACACATGTGGCTGCGCTTGCAAGGCCACGGCGAGACCTAAGCAGAACTCACCGGCTCGGCCGCCCCTGCCTTTGGGCGTGCCAGCCGCTTGGGGACGAATGGTCACCGTAGTTTCGCCACCGCTCAGGATAACGCAGGGTTTTTGGAACGGTCCTTTGCCATGTGCCGCCGCACGCGCCAGCGCGGCGTGCACCTTGCCCACTTCGCGCGACTCGCCTTCTAACTCGTCGCTCAGCACATAGGCGTTCAGGCCAGCGGCACGAACCAGATCAGCGGCGGCGTCTAAAGATTGTTGGGGTGTCGCAATTAAGTGCACGGGCTGCTTGGCCCACTCGGGACTGGGCTTGGGCGTTTCTAACGCGCCAGCTTTCAGGGCGGCTTCAATGGCGGCGGGCACTTCTATTTTGTAGCGCTGCAGGATGGCCCACGCATCGGCACAGGTCGTCGCATCAGGCACGGTGGGACCGCTGGCAATGACGGAGGGGTCGTCGCCCGGCACATCGCTGATGGTGAGCGTCACCACTTGCGCAGGCGCACACGCAGCGGCCAAGCGGCCACCTTTGATGCGCGAGAGGTGCTTACGCACGCAGTTCATTTCGCCAATGCCAGCGCCACTGTTGAGCAATTCGCGATTGATGCGTTGTTTGTCTTCCAGCGTCAAGCCTTCGGCGGGCAACGTGAGCAACGCCGATCCCCCCCCTGAGATGAGGCACAACACCAAGTCGTCAGCCGTCAAGCCTTGCGTGAGCGCCAAGATGCGCTCGGCAGCGGCTAGGCCTGCTGCGTCAGGTACGGGGTGCGAGGCCTCGACCACTTCAATGCGCTCAGGCACACCCGCAGGGCGAGGCGGGGTGTGGCCGTAGCGCGTGACCACCAAGCCCGACAAAGGCTTGTCGGCAGGCCATAGCGCTTCGACCGCTTGCGCCATGGCGCCACCGGCTTTGCCAGCGCCAAGCACCACGGTGCGGCCCTTGGGTGGGGGCGGCAAATAGGCGGCGGTGTTGTGCAGGGGCAAGGCACGTTTGACGGCGGCTTGGTAGAGCTCGGCTAAAAACTCGTTCGGTTGGGTGATGTGGCTAGCGTTCATAGGCAACATTGTGCCGTTTCACGCAAGCGCTCAATCAATGCTCACACCCGCGTCTTTGACCAATTTGGCAAATCGCTCGGTGTCGTCTTTGATCTGTTTCGCCATTTGCTCAGGCGTGTTGCCAATTGGCTCAGCGCCAATGTCTTCCATTTTTTTCTTGAAGTCAGGCGCATTCACAATTTTGACAATTTCTGCATTCAAACGCACCACCACTTCACGCGGTGTATTTGCAGGCACCAAGATGCCAAACCAAGTTCCGAGGTTGAAGCCTTTCAATCCCGACTCATCCAAGGTCGGCACATCTGGCAATGCGGGCGAACGTTTGGCCGTGGTAACGGCCAAGGCACGCAACTTCCCCGCCTTGATGTGAGACAAAACAGGCGTGATGGTGTCAAACGACATGGTGATTTGCCCACCTAACAAGTCGGTGGTCAGCGGACCGCTGCCTTTGTAGGGGATGTGCAAAAGCTCGACTCCACCCATGGACTCAAACTGCGCACCAATCAAATGCTGGCCCGTGCCATTGCCGTTAGAGCCGTAGGTCAACTTACCCGGGTTGGCTTTGGCCAATGTCAACAGTTCTTTGGTGGTTTTGGCTGCAACGTTTGGGTTGACTACCAACACATTTGGCACCAACGCTACGGTGGTGACAGGTGCTAAATCTTTTTGAAAATCGTAAGGCAACTTTTTATAGACGCTGGATGCAATGGTGTGATGCACCGCACCCATCAGCAAGGTGTAACCATCAGGTTTTGACTTAGCCACAAAATCCGCACCTAAGGTCGCTCCCGCACCCGGTTTGCTCTCGACCACCACGGGTTGTCCTAAGCTCTTTGACAGTTCCTGACCTACTGCGCGAGCCAATACATCGGTGGTTCCGCCAGCGGGAAAAGGGACCACCAAGCTGATGGGTCTTGAAGGCCAAGCTTGCGCCCATGCTGAACCACTGGCGATGCATAAAGCGAGCGCTGTGGCATGGAAAACCACCTTTGAATAACGTAATTGGGTCATGAGGGTGTGTCTCCAGATTGAAGCAATCAACGTTGGGCAGATGCACGGATGCGATCGCACACCGCTTGTGTCACTTGCACGGTGGTGGCTTTGCCGCCTAAGTCTCCGGTGTGCAACGCGACGTTGGCGGTGACAAACTCAACGGCTTCCATCAAAACATCGGCAGCGGCTTGTTCACCCACGTGTTCCAAGAGCATGACGCAACTCCAGAAAGTACCTACAGGGTTTGCCAAACCTTTACCCATGATGTCGAAGGCCGAGCCATGAATGGGCTCAAACATGCTGGGGTAACGGCGTTCGGGGTCGATGTTGCCTGTGGGCGCAATGCCGAGGCTGCCTGCCAAGGCAGCGGCCAAGTCGCTCAAGATATCCGCGTGCAAGTTGGTCGCCACGAGGGTGTCCAGCGTTGCGGGGCGGTTGACCATGCGGGCGGTAGCTGCGTCGACCAGTTCTTTGTCCCACTTGACGTCGGGAAACTCTTGGCTGATTTCCACCGCAATCTCGTCCCACATCACCATCGCATGGCGCTGCGCATTGGACTTGGTGATCACGGTCAACAACTTGCGAGGCCGCGATTGCGCCAACTTGAAGGCATAGCGCATGATGCGCTCCACACCCGCGCGGGTCATCATGGACACATCGGTGGCCACTTCAATGGGGTGACCTTGGTGCGCGCGTCCACCCACGCCAGAGTACTCGCCCTCGGAGTTTTCGCGAACGATGACCCAGTCAAGGTCTTTGGGCGCACAGCGCTTCAACGGCGCATCAATGCCGGGCAAGATGCGCGTGGGGCGTACGTTGGCGTATTGGTCAAAGCCTTGGCAAATTTTGAGGCGCAGGCCCCACAGGGTGATGTGGTCGGGGATGTGTGGGTCGCCTGCAGAGCCAAACAAGATGGCATCCATGGGGCGCAGGGCATCGAGGCCGTCTTTGGGCATCATCTCGCCGTGGGTGCGGTACCAGTCGCCGCCCCAGCCAAAGGTAGTGAAGTTGAATTTGAAGTCTTGGCTGACCGAAGCCAGTGCCTCAAGGACGTGTTGGCCCGCAGGCACGACTTCTTTGCCAATGCCGTCACCAGGGATGCATGCGATGTTGTAGGTTTTCATGGGGCGCTCGAACTCAAAGGGTTGAAACAGAGCGCTACTTTATGGCTATGAATAATTCATAAATTCTAATTTTTTCAATTCATTGTTGAATATGATTTAACAATGACCACCCCCAGCTCTGCCCCTTCTGAAATGGCGTTCTTCAGCCTGCTGGTGCGCACCGGCAACTTGTCGGCCACGGCCCGTGAACTGAACGTGACCACGCCTGCCGTGAGCAAACGCCTCTCGCAATTGGAGGCCCGCTTGGGCGTGCAACTTATGCACCGCACCACGCGACGCATGAGCCTCACGCCCGAGGGCGAGTTGTATTTGGCGCACGCCCGCCGCATCTTGGTCGACATTGACGACATGGAACGTCAAGTCAGCAGCGCCCTCACCGCCCCCAAAGGCCTGCTGCGCGTCAACGCCACGCTCGGGTTTGGCCGCAGCCACATTGCGCCTTTGATTTCGCAATTTGCCAAGCGCTACCCTGAGGTTGAAGTGCAGTTGCAACTCACTGTCAACCCGCCGCCCTTGAGTGAAGACGCGTTTGATGTGTGCATTCGCTTTGGCGAGCCGCCCGATGCACGCATCTTGGCCAAACGCATCGCATCGAACCGACGTTTGATTTGCGCCTCACCCGCTTATTTGTCAAAGCACGGTACGCCCAAAGTGCCCGCTGATTTGGCGAAGCACAGCTGCATTGGCATTCGTCAAGGCGATGAAGCCTATGGCATTTGGCATTTTCTAAACGGTAAAAAAATGGACACCGTCAAAGTGCGCGGCACGCTGAGCACCAACGACGGCGAAATTGCCGTCAGCTGGGCTTTGGCGGGACACGGTGTGCTGATGCGTGCCGAGTGGGACGTTGCCAAATACCTGCGCAGTGGCAGATTGCGTCAGGTGCTGGAGAATTGCCAAACCCCTGCAGCAGACATTTATGCTGTCTACCCACCCCGTCACCAAACAGCTGCCCGCGTTCAAGCCTTTGTGGGCTTTGTTGCTGAGGCGTTAAAGTCTTCACCATGACCACCTTGCTCATCCACCGCGCCCGTTGCATTGCCACCCAAGACGATGCAAATACTGAACTGAACGACGCCTCGCTGCTGCTGCGCGATGGGCGCATTGAACGCATCATTGCGGCTGACGAAAACATCGACGCGCTGCTGAAGCAAGTCGATGAAGTGATTGACGCACGCCGCCATGTCGTGGTGCCGGGCCTGATCAACACACACCACCACATGGTGCAAAGCCTCACGCGTGCGGTGCCGCAGGTACAAAACGCCGAGCTGTTCAGCTGGCTCAAAGGGCTGTACCCCATTTGGGCGGGCCTCACGCCCGAGATGGTGCGGGTGTCTAACCAAGTGGCCATGGCCGAGCTGCTGCTGAGCGGCTGCACCACCAGCAGCGACCACCTCTACATCTACCCCAACGGCGTGCGACTCGACGACAGCATTGAAGCCGCGCACACCATTGGCATGCGCTTTACCGCCACACGGGGGAGCATGAGCGTGGGCGAGAGCCAAGGCGGCCTGCCGCCCGACCGCGTGGTGGAAAAAGAAGCCTTCATCCTCAAAGAAACCCAACGCCTGATTGAGACGTATCACGACGCCAGCTTTGGCGCGATGACGCATGTGGCCGTGGCTCCCTGTTCGCCCTTCAGCGTGAGCCAAGACCTCATGCGCACATCGGCGGAGTTGGCCCGTGCCTACAAGGTGCGCCTGCACACCCACTTGGCTGAGAACGACCACGACATTGCGTACACCAAAGAAAAATTTCACTGCACGCCCGCGCAATACGCGCAAGACCTAGGCTGGGTCGGTGACGACGTGTGGCACGCCCACTGCGTGAAGCTGGACGATGAGGGCACCTATCTGTTTGCCACAACCCGCACCGGCATTGCCCACTGCCCATGCAGCAACATGCGCTTGGCCAGTGGCATCCTGCCTCTGCGCAAAATGCTAGACGCCGGTGTGCCCATTGGCTTAGGGGTGGACGGCAGCGCCAGCAACGACGCCGCCCATCTGCTCAACGAGGCCCGCCAAGCCATGCTGCTGGCACGCGTGGGCCGAGCGCTGGAAGCCCCGCGCATCGAAGACGGACGCACCGTGTTTGGCTGTGACCTTGGCCCGTCCGACATGACACCCCGCGACGCCCTGCGCCTCGCCACACGCGGCGGCGCACAAGTGCTGGGCCGCGCCCACGAGCTGGGACAAATCAAAGTTGGGTTTTGCGCCGACATCGCCATGTTCCGCACCGACACGCTGAGCATGGCGGGTGGCGCGGTGCACGACCCCGTCGGTGCGCTGCTGCTATGCGCCAGCGACAACGCGGACTACACCATCGTCAATGGGCGCGTGGTGGTGCGTAAAGGTGAGATTGCAACGGTAGATATGGGGCCGTTGATTGAGAGGCATAACCAGCTGGCGTTGCAGTTGGCCTTGGGGGCGAAGTAAAAATCAATGGGCTTGTCGATAGGCGTGCGTTTATCTGAGCCCTACCAATAGCCCTGATGCAAATACTCAGCAATTTTTTCTTGGCCGTCGTGGTACTTAGTTGCATCGAAGTTCCTTGTTTGACTCGAGTGAATTTTTAGCTAGCAACATTGAAAACTCTATCCAAAAAGATACAAAAGCATTTCCTGTGAACTGACAGAAAAGTCAAAACTGTTTGCACTCACCAACACGCGCGCGCGCACCTACACTGACGCCATGATCCAAGGCCTCGTCCAACTCTTCATCTTCCAAGCCCTCGGCGAACTGGTGTCTAAGTTCGCCCTGCCCTTCATCCCCGGCCCTGTGTTGGGCTTGGTGTTGTTGTTGGCGTTTCTCAGCGTGCGCGGCCACGTGCCAGCGACGATTGATTTAGTAGGCGGCAGCATCCTGCAGCATTTGGGGTTGTTGTTCATCCCTGCATCGGTGGGCGTGGTGCTTTACTTGCCGGTGTTGCAGGCCAATGCGTGGGCTATCAGTGCAGCGCTGGTGGTGAGCGTGCTGTCCACCGTGGCGGTGACGGCAGGTTTACTCAAAGTGTTAGCCAAGAAGGAGTCGACACATGAGTAACGAATTCCAAACGCACCTGCCACCTATTTCTGAGATTTGGGTTTACCTCTCGGGTAGCCCGCTACTGGCTTTGGTACTGACGCTGAGCGCGTATTTGCTGGGCCTCACGCTGTACGAACGCAGCCAGCGCAACCCGCTGGCCAACCCTGTGTTGATTGCGGTGGTGGTGGTCACGCTCAGCATCAGCGTGCTCGACATGCCGTATGCCAAGTACTTCGAAGGCGCGCAGTTTGTGCACTTCTTGCTGGGCACGGCCACGGTGTCGCTGGCCATTCCCATTTACAAAGGTTTTGCGTCGCTCAAGGGGCGCATGGGCGTGTTGATGTTGTCACTGGTGGCGGGTGGCGTGACGTCCGTCTTCACTGCTGTGGGCATGGCGCGTTGGCTGGGTGTGGACGAGTCGCTGGTGCGCGGACTGGTGGCCAAGTCGGTCACGGCGCCCATTGCGATGGGTATTGCAGAACGTGTGCAAGCCTCGCCCACGTTGACCGCCATTTTTGCGGTGAGCACCGGCATCTTGGGCGCCGTGTTGGGCCGCTACGTGCTGGATGCTTTACGCGTCACGCAATGGTGGCAACGCGGCTTTGCCTTGGGTGTTGCAGCACACGGCATAGGCACCTCACGCGCTTTCAGCGTGCACCCAGAAGCGGGTTCCTACGCCAGCTTAGGCATGGGCCTGCACGGCATTGTGGGTGCGGTGGTGATTCCGCATGCGGTGGCTTGGTGGTTTTAGCGCTTACTTCACCAGCGCCACCGACTTCACCTGCGCCCACGCCTGCATGCCCACGCGCAACCGTAGCTCATGCACGCCACGCGCCGTCACACGCGCCAGCAACACGGTGTCGCCGCAGCGCAGACGCAGCAGGGTTTGTGAGGGGTGAGCATCGGGGGTGATGGCATCCACCACGCAGGGCAGATGATTTTGAATGCTGGTTTGTGTCGCCTCGTTCAGCGTCACACTCACGTCGCGGGCCAGCACGCGCAAGCGCACGGTTTGGCCCACAGCCAAGCCACTGTCGCGCACCCACAGCGCACCGCCCCCAAAGCCCACTTGGGCCAAGTGCCATTGGCTGTCGATGTTCAACACGATGCCCGTGAGCAACGCGCCCGCATCCTCGCCCAGCACCACGGGTAGGTTGGCTTGGGTCAGCACGTCGGCGACGGGGCCATTGGCTTGCACGCGACCTTCGTTCATCACCACCAAGGTATCGGCCAAACGCGCCACTTCATCCACAGCATGCGTCACATAGAGCATGGGGATGTTCAGGTCGTCGCGCAGTTTTTCTAGCCACGGCAGCACTTCTTGTCGACGTGCGTGGTCGAGCGCAGCCAAGGGTTCGTCTAACAACAGCAAGCGCGGCTGCGAGACCAAGGCGCGGGCAATGGCCACGCGTTGACGCTCGCCGCCCGACAGCTCATGGCTGCGACGCTTGAGCAAATGCCCAATACCCAGTAGCTCTGTGGCTTGCTGCAGCACGGCTCTACTCATCGGGTTGCGACTGCCTTTTTCAGCACGTCTATGGCCGTAGGCCAAATTGCCCGCCACATCCAAATGGTCAAACAAAGACGCCTCTTGAAACACATAGCCCAACGCGCGTTGGTGGGTGGGCAAGCGAACATTGTGCGCATCGTCTTGCCATACCTCGTGGCCCAGTCGCACCACGCCACGCGCCGAGGGTTCTAGCCCAGCGACGCAACGCAGCAAAGTGGTTTTGCCGCAACCTGAGGGACCATAAAAAACGGTGATGCCATGCGCTGGCAATTGCACATCGACCGACACATCAAAGTCGGCACGCGCAATGTCCAGTTGCAAATGGAGGTTCATGCACCCGCCTTTTCAAGGCGAATGGAATGACCATTAGGGCGACGGTTAAACCACGAAAGGCACAACAGCACCACAAACGAGAAGACCAACATCACACCGGCCAGCCCGTGCGCTTGTGAATATGCCATCGCCTCCACATGGCCGTAAATTTGGGTCGACACCACGCGCGTTTTGTCGGGGATATTGCCGCCAATCATCAGCACTACACCGAACTCGCCCACGGTGTGCGCAAAGCTCAGCATGGCGGCCATCACAAAACCAGGCTTGGCCAGCGGCACGGCCACAGTGAAGAAGGCATCCCATGGGCTGGCTCGCAAGGTGGCGGCCACTTCCATGGGTCGCGGGCCCATGGCTTCAAACGCATTCACCAGCGGCTGTACCGCGAACGGCAGCGAGTAAACCACCGAGCCCAACACCAAGCCCCAAAAGCTAAACGCCAAGGTACCCCAGCCAGCCCATTGCGTGAACTGGCCAATGGGGCCATGGGGTCCGAGGGCCACCAACAAATAAAAACCAAGCACTGTGGGCGGCAACACCAAAGGCAGTGCCACAAGAGAGGCCACAGGCGCACGCCAGCCAGAGCGCGTGTGCGCGAGCCACCACGCCACTGGCGTGGCGAGTAACAGCAGTAGTGCAGTCGTGACGCTGGCGAGCTGCAGCGTTAAGGCGATGGCTTGGAAATCTTCGGCACTCAAATTCATGCCCACACTTTACAGGGCGTAGCCGTACAAACGCATGATGGTTTTGGCTTTGTCGCTTTGCAAGTATTTCAACAACGCCATGGCTGCAGCGTTGTCTTTGCCGTTGTTGAGTAACACCGCATCTTGCTTGAGCGGGGTGTACAGGTTTTGCGGCACCACCCAAGCTGAGCCTTGGGTGATGTGCCCATCGAGCGAAATTTGCGACAGGGCCACAAAACCCAGCTGCGCGTTTTCGGTGCTGACGAATTGGTAGGTTTGGCCGATGTTGTCGCCTTGCACAAGTTTGGGCGTGACGTTGGCTTGCACGCCTAAGTGTTGAATGACTTCCATTGCGGCAACACCATAGGGCGCGAGCTTGGGGTCGGCCATGGCCAGTTTGCTGAAGTTGTTGCTGCGCAGCACATCGCCCTTGTCGTCCACCAAGTTGGGGCTTTTGCTCCACAACGCCAAGCGCCCCGTGGCGTAGGTGAAACGTGTGCCAGCAACGGCGAGGCCTTCTTTTTCTAGACGTGCGGGGGTTTCATCATCAGCGGCCAGCAGCACGGCAAACGGTGCGCCGTTTTTGATTTGTGCGTAGAACTTGCCCGTCGCGCCAAATGCCAACTGGGCTTGGTGCCACGTGTCTTGCTCAAACACTTGCGCGATTTTTTGCATGGGGGCGGTGAAGTTGGCGGCAACAGCCACGGTGACCTCGCCCGCTTGAGTCGCGGCGCTGAACAGTGAGCCAACTAAGACAAGGAGCAGGCGAAATTTCATTTCAGAACGGCACCCGCTTCGTACCAACGTTTAATCACGTCGCGTTCAGCCTCGGTGATACCCGTGGCGTTGTTCATCGGCATTTGCTTGGTCACCACGGCTTGTTGGTAAATGCCGAGGGCGTGTTGCTTGACGCCTTCGGGGGTGTCAAAGCGTACGTTTTTCATTTGCACGTATTCGCCATGGCAGGTTTGGCATCGTTGCGCGAACACTTGGCTGACTTCCGCGTAACTGACGGGCGCGACACTGACAGATGCCGCAGCCGCAGAGGGCGCGGGGCGCATCCAGACAATCACGCTCAGCAACAGAACCACGCCTGCAATGGCAAACGGCAGCGGGTTCTTGGCGCGGCCCAAGTGGTAGCCATGGCGTTGCACAAAGAACTGACGAATCAAAGCACCCGCCAACATCATCACCACCAAGATGACCCAGTTGTTTTCGTAGGTGTACAAAAAGCTGTAGTGGTTGCTGAGCATCGCAAAGATGACGGGCAGCGTGAAGTAGGTGTTGTGGACGCTGCGCTGCTTGCCGCGCTTACCGTGCGTGGCCAACTCTTTGGGGTCCATCGCCACGCCGGATGTCATGGCGGCCACCACTTTGCGTTGGCCGGGGATGATCCAGAAAAACACGTTGGCGCTCATGGAGGTGGCGATCATTGCGCCCACCAAAAGAAAGGCGGCGCGGCCTGCAAACAACTGGCACGACAGCCACGCTGCGAACGCGACGACCACAATCATGGTGAGGGCCACAATGCGCTCGCCGTTTTTGCGAAAGCCAAACACGCGGCACACAGCGTCGTAAATGAACCAAAAAGCCACCAAAAAACTGAGTGCCGCGGTGATGGCCGCTGCGGGCGACCAGTCCATCAGCGACTTGTCGATCAAGAACGTGCCAGCGTTCCACAGATAAAGCACGGTGAACAAGCCAAAGCCTGTGAGCCAAGTGGAATAACTTTCCCAATAGAACCAATGCAGCTTGGTGTGAATTTTCTTCGGGGCCACCATGTACTTTTGCGGGTTGTAAAAGCCACCGCCGTGCACCGCCCACATGGCACCGTCCACGCCTTTTTCCAGCAGATCGGGGGAGTTGGGCTTGATGAGGTTGTTGTCTAAAAAGACAAAGTAAAACGAGGAGCCAATCCAAGCGATAGCGGTGATGACGTGCACCCAACGCAACAGCAAGTTGGCCCAGTCTAAGAAATATGCATCCATGTCGAGACCTCAGTCTTTTCAGTCAAAGTTGGCATTCACCACTGCGGGCGCTGTGAATGACACGAGGGTCGCGAACAAGGGCTGAAAACGCCCTGCTCCGCTGCGACAGGTGTTTGAAGTGTATACAATTTTTGTCGCTAAAAAACACCTGCTACCACGTTGCCAATCATGTCGGCGGTGATGGCTGACAGGGTCCACCCCAAGTGGCCGTGGCCGGTGTTGTAAAAAACATTGGCCGCTTGACCTCGGCCCACGCGCGGCATCATGTTGGGCATCATGGGGCGAAGGCCTGCCCACGGCACCACCGATCGGGTATTGACTTGGGGGAAGCACTGTTGGACCCACGCAACCAGTGGGCAAATGCGGTCATCGCGGATGTCACGGTCGATACCACTGAACTCTGCCGTGCCCGCCACGCGCAGACGGTCTAGCCCTAAACGGCTGGTGACGAGCTTGGTGTCATCGTCCAATATGCTCACATGGGGCGCACTGGCTTGGCTTTGCGCATCGTTCAAATGCACGGTGATGGAGTAGCCCTTGACGGGGTAAATGTTCACACGGTCGCCCAACTGCTTGGCAAAGTCGCGACTGGCCACGCCTGCGCAGACCACCACGCCGTCGAAGCTGTGCACACGGCGTGCACCCCCCTCCCCCACCGTGATGACGGCTTGTTGGCCGTTGCTGCTGACGTGCGTCACGTCTTGTTCGTACAAGATGCGCACACCCAAGCGCTCGGCGGCGGCGGCCAAGCCCGTGGTGAACTTGTGAATATCGCCCGTCGAATCGCTCTCGGTGAAGTAGCCCCCGTAATAGGTACCCGCCAAGGTGGGCTCAATGGCTTTCATCTCATCAGACGTGACGGCACGGCGCTGCAAGCCCCCCTTGGCCAGCAAAACCGAAACTTGCGCGGCATGGTCGAAACTTTGTTTGTCACGATAAATGTGCAAGATGCCTGCGCGTACGTGATCAAAGTCAATGCTCTCGTCAGACGCCCACGCAAACAAATGCGCACGCGCGGCCACGGCCATGCGTGCGGTCTCGATGGTGTTGCGCTCGTACTGGGGCATGGCCGCGATGAACTCGGCGAACCAAGACAATTTGTGCCAAGTCGGTGCGGGGCTGACCAACAGAGGTGCATCGCTTTTGAGCATCCACTTCAAGCCTTTGACAATCGTGGACCAGTGGTTCCATACCTCAGCATTTGAGGCCGAGAGTTGGCCGCCGTTGGCATACGAGGTTTCCATGGCCGCGTAGCGGTGACGTTCAAACAAAGTCACGGCAAAGCCGCGTTTGGCCAAGGCATACGCAGTGGTCACACCGGTGATGCCGCCGCCGATGATGGCAATTGTTTTCATGGGATATGTGCTTTCAAAACGTCTTGGGGTTGCGCTCTGCGCACGCAAACTGCGTGCCGATCGCTTGCGCCTTTGGCACTGCCCAGCACGCCGATGCGTTGGCAGTCTCTCCCGATCACGCCTCAATACAAGGTTGAATGAACTTCAAATCATTCTAGTGAGCGAAGAACCTCTCAACAAATAACACCCAATCGAGCGCAACTTGATGCGCAAAGTCGGCTTCGAACTTTTCTCCTAAGCTCTCAACCCCTGCGGCCATTAAGTTAGAGGTGCGGTTCGCTTCAAACGCCAACTCGGGGTGACAGTGCATGTCGCGCGCCATGTCACTGAGGCTGCAAGTGGATTGACTTGGCAATGGCGCGGAACTGTGCTGTGCCATCGACATAGGTTTTTTCCACGGCTTGGAGCGACAAGGGCTTGGCCACCAGTTGGCTGTTGGCTTCTAAACCCGCGCGCACGGTGGGGTTGGTCAAAGCATCGGTGAGTGCTTTGTGAATGACTTGCACCACGGGCTCGGGCGTGTCTTTTTTCACAAAGTAGCCCGTCCAAATATGGAAGGTGAAGTTGGACAAGGCTTTGCTTTCGCTGATCGCGGGGTAGTCTTTGAGCGACGCCAAGCGCTCGTTGTTGAGCATGGCCAGCACTTTGAGCTTGCCTTGCTTTTGCAGCGCGTCATAGGCTTTGCCAAAAGGCGCCAAAAAAATATCAACCTGCCCACCCAGCAAATCTTGATTGGCAGATGCCCCGCCTTTGTAAGGCACATGCGTCATTGGGATGTTGGTGACTTTGGACAAATGCTCGCCCAACAGATGGTAAAAAGAGCCCGGCCCCACGCTGGCGTAAGTGATGGGGCGACCTTCTTTGGCCTCCTTGCGGGCGTAATCTAAAAACTCATCCACGTTGTGAACGGGCAAGTCTTTGCGGGCTAAGAAAGCGATGTTTGAGGTGGCAACCATTTGCACCAAGCGGAAGTCTTCACTCTTGAACTTGACCGCAGAAATGGCCAACGGCGCCAAAATCAGCTCATTGGGCGAGCCTTGAAAAATGATCTGCCCATCCGAAGGCGCATTCAAGACTTTTTGGGCCGCAATCGCACCGCTGGCACCGCCCAGGTTTTCCACAATCACGGGCTGCCCAAAATTTTTCGATAAGTTGTTGTTCACCGTGCGGGCAATCACGTCCGACAGACCGCCTGCGGGGTAAGGGACCATCAAAGTCACAGCTTTGCTGGGATAGGTTTGTGCGCACACCAGGCCAGCGAATAGCCATCCGATCAGCAAAGCGGCGCTGCATTTGAATAGGTTGGACATACCTTGGCTCCAAATTGGTGGGGGTGAGTGCTTCGTCGAAAGCCGTTTTTGTCATGCTCAATGCATTATCAGTACGATCAGCCTTGACCTCGGTTCAACGCAGGCATTGGATTGAACACGCGACTCATGGCTGTGTAGTCAGTCGGCCAGCGAGTTGCGCCATCCGGATGACCACCCAGCACCCGCAGGCCTACATCGATATTTCGCGCGGCCGCACCACGCGGCTGGAAAGACGGGCGATCAGCGCTGTTGCAACAACTGCGCCGCCACCGACACCGCAATGACTTCGGGCTCTTTACCCGTGATGCCTTCAATGCCAATCGGGCAAGTGATGAAAGCCAATTCTTCGGCGGTGAAGCCCTTGGCTTCGAGGCGATGTTGAAACGTGGCCCACTTGGTTTTACTCCCAATGAGACCCACAAACTTCAAATCACCCTGCAAGCGCTGACGCTTGAGACACGCAGCCACCACGTCTAAATCTTCGGCGTGGCTGAAGCTCATGACGAGCACGGACGAGCCACTGGGTAAATCGGCCACGGCGGCATGAACGGGGTCGGAGTGTTCGCACACCACGTTGGGTGGCAACTGGGCGGGGAAGATCTCGTCGCGGCTGTCGATCCACTGCACGTTGTAGGGCAAGGCGCTCAGTACGTTCACCAAGGCACGGCCCACATGGCCACCGCCGAACAGTGCGAGCGGTTGGCCGTTGGCCAGCAAACGTTGTTTGAGTGTGGGCGCGTCTGCGGCGCTGATGCGTTCAAACTTCAAATGCACCACACCACCGCAGCACTGACCCAAGGCGGGCCCTAGGGCGTAACGCGTGGTGAGCGCATTGTCTTCGTGGGTAGCGATTGGTGCGAACTTGCCGCCGCCCAAAGGCGTCTCATTGAGTGAAGACGCATGGGTATGCGCAGGCTGCATCAGCAATGCGCGTGCTTCTGAGATGGCCTGAAACTCCAAATGCCCGCCACCAATGGTGTTGACCAACGTCTGCGGGAACACCGCCATCCAAGCGCCCACCTCGCGCGGGCCGGAACCCTGCACGTGGTCAACCAACACCAACACGCCATCGGCATGTTGGAGTTGGTTCAATAGCTCGGCGGTATGGCGTGGCACGCAGGCTTCAGCGATGGCATCAATGGCAGCGGCACGAAACAGCGCTTAGGCTGTGGCCGCTTGCGCTTTCACCGCTTCACACGCCATCAAGATGCGCTCGGGCGTGGCCGGTGCATCCAAGTGCACCACGGCTTTGTGGTCGGCACTGGCAGCCACCGCATCGCGCAAAGCGAAGAAAGCAGACAGGCCCAACATCAAAGGTGGCTCGCCTGTGGCCTTGCTGTTGAAAGGCGTGGGCTTGTTGTTCTGGTTCTCAAACAAGGACACCTTGAAATGCTCGGGAATGTCGCCCGCCACCGGAATTTTGTAGGTGCTGGGGCCGTGCGTGAGCAGCTTGCCCTTTTTGTCCCAAATGCACTCTTCCATGGTGAGCCAGCCCATACCCTGCACATAAGCGCCTTCGATCTGGCCTTTGTCGAGTGCAGGGTTGATGCTGCGACCCACGTCATGCACGATGTCCACCGCCTTGAGCCACCACTCACCCGTGCGGGTGTCGATTTCCACTTCGCTCACGGCGGCGCCGTAGCAGTAGTAATAGAAGGCACGACCGTTGAGGGTGGTGAAGTCGTATTTGATCTCGGGCGTCATGTAAAAGCCGGTCACGCTCAAGCCCACACGGTCGAGCCACGCTTGCTTTGTCACCTCAGCCCACTGGACGGACTGGCCGCCACCGTGAACTTCGTTGTTTGCAAAAGTCACATCGCCTTCGGCGCAACCCAACATACGAGCCGCCACCGGCTTCAATCGCTCACGCATTTGCAGGGTCGCGTTCATGATGGCCGCACCGTTGATATCGGCACCGCTGGACGCCGACGTGGCCGACGCGTTAGGCACTTTTTGCGAATCGGTAGCGGTGATGCGCACTTTGTCCACCGTGATGCCCAGACCATCGGCACAAACTTGCGCCATCTTGGTGTTGAGACCTTGGCCCATTTCGGTGCCGCCGTGGTTGCAGCTGACCGAGCCGTCCATGTAAACCACCAGCAACGCGCCGCCTTGGTTCAAATGTGTGGCGGTGAAGCTGATGCCGAACTTCAAAGGCACCAAGGCCAAACCGCGCTTGCGGGTTTTGCTTTGGGCGTTGAAGGCTTGCACCGCTTGGCGGCGCTCGGCGTAGTTGGATTCTTGTTCAACCTGCGCAATCACTTTGTCACCCACCCAGTCTTCGATGAGCTGGTTGTATTGGGTGGTCATGGTGTCGGGCGTGCCACTGATGGCGGGGTCTTTGTACAGGTTGAGCTTGCGCACTTCCAAGGGGTCTTTGCCCAAAGTCATGGCAATCTCGTCCATCACGGTTTCGATGCCAAACATGCCTTGCGGACCGCCGAAACCACGGAAAGCGGTGGCGCTTTGCGTGTTGGTTTTGCAACGGTGGCTGATCAGCTTTAGCGCGGGAATGTGATAGGTGTTGTCGATGTGCAAACAAGCGCGGTCGTTCACCGGGCCCGAGTAATCGGTGCTGTAACCGCAGCGGGACATGAGCGTGATGTCCGCGCCCAAGACGCGGCCGTTGTCGTCAAAGCCCACTTCGTAGTCGATGCGGAAATCATGGCGCTTGCCAGTGATGGTCATGTCGTCATCGCGGTTGATGCGCAGCTTGACAGGCTTTTGCAGTTTGAACGCGGCCAAGGCAGCGCTTTGACTGAAGATGCTGGCGTTGCCTTCTTTGCCGCCAAAACCGCCACCCATGCGGCGGCAAATCACTTCCACATCGTTGGTGTGCAGGTTCAGGGCGTGCGCGGCTTCGCGTTGGTTGCCGTCCGGATGCTGGGTCGACACGTACAGCGTGAGCTGACCATCCTCCTTGGGCACCGCGTAGGTGATTTGGCATTCCAAATAGAACTGTTCTTGCTGGCCCGTGCGCGTGGTGCCTTTGATGGTGTGCGGTGCGCTGGCAATGGCTGCGGTGGCATCGCCACGCGTGATGCCCTTGGGCGGCATGATGAAGCTGTTGGCTTCCATAGCCTCTTCCACCGTGAGGATGGGCTTGAGTTCTTTCACCAACACCTTGGCTTTGTGAGCGGCTTCGCGTGCGTAAAGCATGTCGCGCGCCACGACCACGGCCACGGCTTGACCAACGAACTCGACCTTGCCTGCGGCGAGGAACGGGTCGTCATGAACGATGGGGCCGCAGTTGTTCTCGCCGGGAATGTCTTTGGCGGTGTACACAGCAACCACGCCGTGCTCTTTCAAAATAGCTTCGCGGTCAATGCCGTCGCCAATCAGCTCGCCATGCGCCACAGGCGACAAGATGAGCGCGGCATACAAAGTGCCCGCGTGCTCTGGAATGTCGTCGATGTAGGTGGCTGTGCCCGTCACGTGCAGGTGAGCAGACTCATGAACGACGTCGGTACCTTGTTGAACGCCCGATGCGGGCAACAGGTTTTTCAAATGGGTAGGAGCGTTCATTTATGCCACCTCAGCAGTTTGTTCTTCGATAAATTCCAGCGCCAAGTTGCGAGCCACCAAAGCGCGGTACGCCCATGTGGCACGCAAGCCATCACGCGCGGTGAAGCTGGCAGTGATGGCGGCATCCAAATCAGCCGCTTTCACGTCAGCGGGTGATTGGCCTTCGAGCAAGGCTTCCAATTGAGGCGCACGACTGGGCGATGGGGCCAAGCCGTTGTAGGCCAGCTTCACGCCACTGAGCTTGCCACCTTTGAGCGTATAGCTGATGGCCGCGCAAGTGGCTGAAATGTCTTGTTCAAAACGCTTGCTCACCTTGTGGGCGCGGAAAACTTGTCCGGCCACGGGCTTTGGCAGTTCCACCGCTTCGATGAACTCACCGGGTTGGAGCACGTTTTTCTTCATGCCTGTGTAGAAGTTTTCCAGCAACACGTTGCGTGTCTTCTCGCCACAGCGCAACACAAGGTTGGCACCCAGAGCCAGCAAACAAGGCATGGAGTCGCCAATAGGCGAGCCGTTGGCGATGTTGCCTGCCAGCGTGGCGGTGGAACGGATGGGAGGAGAACCAAAGCGACGCAACACTTCAGCAAAGTCGGGATAGGCCTTGACCACCAGCTCTTCCACTTTGGCCAGCGACACCGCAGCGCCAATGCGCCAAGCGTTGTCTGTCTCCGCCACTTGACGCAGTTCTTTGACGTTGCCCAAGTACATGATGTGGTCGGGGCGCGCGAACTGTTTGTTCACTTGCAAACCGATTTCTGTACTGCCAGCCAACAAGGTGGTGGTGGGGTGTTTGACAAGATAGTCAGCCACTTCTGCCAAAGTGGCGGGTGACACAAACTCGTTGCCCTTCTTGGTACGCACCACGGGTTGCACGATGATGTCGCCCTCTAGGCTCATGGTCGGCACGCTGGAACGCTTGATTTCTTTGAGCAGGGGCAGATCGGCGCTGTCGTCGATCTTCAAGGCCGATTTCTTTTCGCAGGCCTTGGCCGTCGCGTCGATGATGGGCGCGTAGCCGGTGCAACGGCACAAGTTACCACTCAGGGCATCGGTGATGTCTTGGCGCACAGGTGAGGTGTTGGTTTGCACCAAGTTCACCAAGCTCATCACGATGCCGGGTGTACAAAAACCGCACTGCGAGCCGTGGCACTTGACCATCTCGTCTTGCACGGGGTGCAAGGTGCCATCGGCATTTTTCAGGCTCTCAACGGTTTTGATGGATTTGCCGTCCAGCGATGGCAGCAGTTGGATACAGGCGTTGGTCGCCACATAGTCCACGCCCGTGCCAGCGGCGTTGAGTTCACCCACCATCACCACGCAAGCGCCGCAGTCGCCTTCAGCGCAACCTTCTTTGGTGCCGGTGCGGTGAAGCTGCTCGCGCAGGTAATCAAGAACGGTGGTGGTGCGGCGAGCGCCTTGGGCTTCAACGATCTGGCCGTCGAGCACAAAGCGCACGGTGTTGGTGACTTGGGTCATGGTGGGGTGTGGAAATCTGGGGGAGAAGGCCCAGATTTTAGTGACTTGCACCCCATTTCCGCAGCGGGTATGCCACTGCGTATACAAAAAAAATTAGGACCCGCGATACGTCGAGTAACTCCAAGGACTTACCAACAGCGGAACGTGGTAGTGCTGATCCGTATGAGCGACGCCAAAGTCCAAGCTCACTTGGTCTAAAAAGTTGGGTTCAGGCAATTCAATCTTTTTGGAGGCAAAGTAGCCCTTCACGTCAAACACCAAACGATAGGTGCCTTTTTTCAAACTGTCGTTGTCGTACAGCAAGCCATCGGGGTTGCGGCCATCGTGGTTCAAGGCGAATGTCTTGACCAGTGTGGCTTGACCGTTGTCCGTGGTGAACAACGACACTTTCATACCGGCTGCGGGGCCGCCGTGCATGGTGTCTAAAACGTGTGTGCTCAATCCCATGAAATGCTCCGAATCTGATTGTCGACCGGTTTGGTCTACCAAAAGTGTATACAGTTTTTGAATTTCGGTCTATCATCAGGCTCATCGAATTTGCCGGAGACACCCATGGACAGCTCAACCGCCACCCGAAGCATTGTGGATGCGCTCACCAAAGCCATCGTCGAGCACCGCCTGCACCCCGGCACCAAACTGGCCGAGCAAAAACTGGCCGACCACTTTGGCGTGTCACGCACCCTCATTCGCCAAGCGCTGTTTCAACTGGTGCAAAAGCGCCTGATCCGCATGGAGCCCGCACGCGGTGCGTTTGTGGCCACGCCCTCCTCAGACGAGGCGCGCCAGGTGTTTGCGGTGCGTCGCATGATTGAGGTGGAGATGACACGCAGCTTTGTCCGCAACGTGACGCCCACACAAATCAAAGCCCTCAAAGATCACGTCGCGGAAGAAAAAGACGCCGTCACACGTGGCGATGTGCCGGGCCGCACCGACTTGTTGGGCGACTTCCATGTGCGTATCGCCGAGCTGATGGGCAACGATGTGTTGGCGCAAATATTGAATGAGCTGATTTCGCGCTGCGCCCTCATCACCTTGATATACCAAAGCAGCAATGCAGCCGAGCACTCCGCCGAAGAGCACGCCGAGATTTTGAAAGCCATCGCCGCCAAAGATGAAGATTTGGCCGTCAAACTGATGGATGAACACTTGCGCAACGTGGAAGAGGGTTTAGCCCTCGACCGCAAAGTGCCCAGCAACGACATCGCCATGGCATTGGCCTAAGCGCTCGCGGATCCACCTAAGCGCCAGTGCATCAATTCACACGGAATTCATCACATGTCTCACCCCAACGCCATCTACGACAGCACCGCCACCTACCCCCGCGACTTGGTGGGCTACGGCCGTGAAGTGCCACATGCGCAATGGCCGGGCCAAGCCCGCATTGCCGTGCAGTTTGTACTGAATTACGAAGAAGGCGGCGAAAACGCCACGGTGCACGGCGACGCCGGCAGCGAAATGTTTTTGAGCGAGATGTTCAACCCGCCCAGCTTTCCCGACCGCCACCTGAGCATGGAAGGCATTTACGAATACGGCTCGCGGGTCGGCGTGTGGCGCATCTTGCGTGAGTTTGAAAAACGCGGCCTGCCCCTCACCGTGTTTGGCGTGGGCATGGCGCTGGAACGCCACCCCGAACTCACCGCCGCGTTTGTGGCGTTGGGCCACGAAATTGCCTGCCACGGCCACCGCTGGATCAACTACCAAACCGCAGACGTTGACACCGAACGCGCGCACATGAAGCAAGGCATCCAAGCCATCGAGCGCTTGACCCAGACCACGCACGGCAACAGCATTCATGCGGCTGGTTGGTACACCGGCCGCGACAGCCCCAACACCCGCCGCTTGGTGGCCGACCACGGCGGCTTTGAATACGACAGCGACTACTACGGCGAAGACCTGCCCTTTTGGATGAAGGTCAAAAAAACCAATGGCGAAGTGGTGCCACAACTCGTCGTGCCCTACACGCTGGACTGCAACGACATGCGCTTTGCACTACCCCAAGGCTTTAGCCAAGCCGACGATTTCTTTGTGTATTTGCGCGACAGCTTTGACACGCTGTATGCCGAGGGCGACCCAGACGGCGACAACGCCCCCAAGATGATGAGCATTGGCATGCACTGCCGCTTGCTGGGCAAACCCGGCCGCATCGTGGCACTGCAAAAGTTCTTAGACCACATAGCCAAACACGACCGCGTTTGGGTGGCTCGCCGCATCGACATCGCGCGCCACTGGAAGCAAGTCCACCCCTACAGCGGCCACTAAACAGCAGGACCACGACATGAGCACCCCGCACATCACGCTGAACCAGATCAACACCTTGCCACCTGCTGAGGCTGCGGCCTTGTTGACAGGTTTGTATGAACACTCTGATTGGATTGCGGCGCAAGCCTTGGACGAGCGTCCTTTTGCATCCGCAGCCGCTCTCAAACATGCCATGGTCAAGGTGCTAGATCGTGCGGGCCGTGAACCCCAACTCGCTTTGGTGCGCGCCCACCCCGAGTTAGCAGGCAAAGCCATGGTGAGCCAAAGCCTCACCGCTGAATCCACCAACGAGCAAAGCAAAGCGGGCCTCACCCACTGCAGCCCGCAAGAGTTTGCACACATCCAGCAACTCAACGCCAGCTACAACGCCAAGTTTGGTTTTCCATTCATCTTGGCCGTGCGGGGTCCGCGGGGCTCTGGTTTGAGCAAGCAGCAAATCATCAGCACGTTTGAACGCCGGCTGCACAACCACCCCGACTACGAACTGGCCGAGTGCTTGCGCAACATCCACCGCATTGTGGAGATTCGCTTGAACGACAAGTTGGGCTACCAGCCCGAGCTGGGCCACGAGGTTTGGGACTGGCACGAGTGGCTGGCACAGTTCAGCGATGCACCCGACGCCCTCACGGTCACTTACCTGACCGACGCTCACATCCAGTGCGCCCGCACGATTGAGCTGGGCATGAAGGCCTGCGGTTTTGATGATGTGCGCATTGACGCGGTGGGCAACGTGGTGGGCATCTACAAAGCAGCTTACTCAGACACAGCATCGAAGGTCAAAACCTTGATGACCGGCTCGCACTACGACACCGTGCGCAACGGCGGCAAATACGACGGTCGCTTAGGCATCTTCGTGCCCATGGCCTGTGTGCGCGAGTTGGCCAGCGCGGGCCATCGCTTGCCCTTCAACCTTGAAGTGGTGGCCTTTGCAGAAGAAGAAGGCCAACGCTACAAAGCGACATTCCTCGGCTCTGGCGCTTTGGTGGGTGACTTCAAAAACGAGTGGCTGGATCAACAAGACACCGACGGTGTGACGATGCGCCAAGCCATGAAACACGCGGGCTTGAAAATTGAAAACATCCCCAAACTCACCCGTGATGCTGCTGAGTATGTGGGCTTTGTGGAAGTGCACATCGAGCAAGGCCCCGTGCTCAACGAGTTGGACATTCCGCTAGGCGTGGTCACCTCCATCAACGGCAGCGTGCGCTTTGTCGGCGAAGCGGTGGGCATGGCTAGCCATGCAGGCACCACCCCAATGGACCGCCGCCGCGATGCCGCCACCGCCGTGGCTGAGCTGGCCTTGTATGTTGAAAAACGTGCGGCCCAAGAAGCTAACTTGGTAGGCACCATCGGCATGCTGAGCGTACCTAACGGCTCCATCAACGTGGTGCCGGGCCGCTGCCAATTCAGCCTTGACCTGCGCGCCACCACCAATGCGCTGCGCGATGCATTGATGCACGATGTGTTGGCCGAACTCAAAGCCATTTGCGAACGTCGTGGCGTGCACTACACCCTAGAAGAAACCATGCGCGCCAGCGCTGCGCCAAGTGACGCCAAGCTACAGGCCCACTGGGAGCAAGCCTTGCAGTCACTGGGCGTACCTGTGTTCCACCTGCCCAGCGGCGCAGGCCACGATGCCATGAAGCTGCATGAAGTCATGCCGCAAGCCATGTTGTTTGTGCGCGGCCAAAACGCTGGCATCAGCCACAACCCGCTCGAGAGCACCACCAGCGACGACATGCAGCTGGCCATCGACGCCTTCATGCACTTGCTGCACAACTTGGACGCCTAAGCGCCAAGCGCGCTTCACCCAACAACGATGACCCGAGACACCCCATGAGCCAAAACGCCTACGCCCAACTCGACGCCTGGATTGACGCGCACTTTGACGAGCAGGTGAAATTCTTGCAAGCCCTGGTGCAAGTCCCCACCGACACGCCCCCCGGCAACAACACCCCGCACGCCGAGCGCACTGCTGAGCTGCTGCAAGACTTTGGCTTTGAAGCAGAAAAGCACGCCGTACCCGAAGCAGATGTGAAGGCCTATGGTCTAGAAACCCTCACCAACCTGATCGTGCGCCGCCACTACGGCGCAGGCAAAACCATCGCCCTCAACGCACACGGTGACGTGGTGCCCCCCGGCGAAGGCTGGACCCAAAAACCCTACGGCGGTGACATCGTGGACGGCAAAATTTACGGCCGCGCCAGCGCCGTGAGCAAGTCCGATTTCTCCACCTTCACCTTTGCCACCCGCGCCTTGGAAGCCGTGAACCTTGCAGCTCACCACCCGCTCAAGGGCAACCTAGAACTCCACTTCACCTATGACGAAGAGTTCGGCGGCTTACTCGGCCCCGGCTGGTTGCTAGACAAAGGCCTGACCAAACCCGACTTGATGATTGCCGCGGGTTTTAGCTATCAAGTGGTCACCGCTCACAACGGCTGCCTGCAAATGGAAGTCACCGTGCACGGCAAGATGGCCCACGCCGCCATTCCCGAATCGGGCGTGGACGCCCTGCAAGGTGCCGTGGCCGTGCTGAACGCGCTTTACCACCAGAACACCTTGTACAAAGCCATCACCTCCAAGGTGGAAGGCATCAGCCACCCTTACGTGAACGTCGGGCTCATCGAAGGCGGCACCAACACCAACGTCATCCCCGGCAAGGTCATGCTCAAGCTCGACCGCCGCATGATTCCCGAAGAGAACCCCGTCGAGGTCGAAGCCAGTATTCGCCAAGTCATTGCCGATGCTGTTGCCACTTTCAACCAAGGTCGCGCAGCAGACATGCAAATCAGCGTGGACATCAAGCGCATGTTGATGGCGCACAGCATGCAACCACTCGAAGGCAACAAACCTTTGGTGGACGCGATTCAAAAACACGGTGAAGAACTCTTTGGCGAAGCCATACCCGCCATGGGCACACCGCTTTACACCGATGTGCGCTTGTACGGCGAGCGCGGAATCCCCGGTGTGATTTACGGCGCAGGCCCGCGCACCGTGCTGGAGAGTCACGCCAAGCGTGCGGATGAGCGTTTGGACTTAGAAGATTTGCGTCGGGCAACCAAGGTGATTGCGCGTACCTTGCAAGACTTGTTGGGCTGAGCTTTTTTGCTTTCGTGAAGGATTCACTCCGCAGGGGGTAGCGCAGAGAGCCCAGCAAAAACCCAATTAACAGGGTTTCTCCCGACTCATTCACACCACAAAACTGTATACAGTTTTGTATGCGATAAATAGACAAGGACCACCCATGACCCAAACCACCCACCCCGTCGACGAACACCTACCGACAGGCAAACTCGCCGCCCTCGGCCTGCAACACGTGCTCGTCATGTATGCAGGCGCAGTGGCCGTGCCACTCATCGTGGGCCGCGCTTTGAAACTTAGCCCCGAACAAGTGGCCATGCTCATCTCGGCCGACTTGTTTGTGTGTGGCTTGGTCACCCTCATTCAGTCTTGGGGGGCCACGCAATGGTTTGGTATTCGCCTGCCCGTGATGATGGGCGTCACGTTTGCAGCGGTCGCCCCCATGGTCGCGATGGCGGGGGCTAACCCCGGCGATGCAGGCGCGCAACTCATCTTCGGCGCCATCATCGGTGCAGGCTTGGTGTCTATGGCCATCGCGCCGCTGGTGAGCCGCATGTTGCGGTTCTTCCCGCCGGTGGTGACCGGCACCATCATTGCCGTCATCGACATCAGCTTGATGCGCATTGGCATCAACTGGATTTTCGGTAACCCCTTCGGCCCCACCGCCCCGTCCATCGTCAACCCAGAACACGCCAAGTGGCTGGCCGACGCAGCGGCGGCAGCTTCTGCCCCTGGCTCTACTTTGCCGCCTATGCCCAAAGATTTGGCGCTGATGGCCAAGATGCCCAACCCCAAATACGCCGACCTCACCGGCGTGGGCATTGCTGCTTTGGTGCTGGCCTCGATTTTGATGATCTCCCGATTCGCCAAGGGCTTTATCGCCAACATCTCGGTGCTCTTGGGCATCGTCATCGGGGGCATTGCAGCCACCAGCTTGGGGCTCATGAACTTCGACAAAGTGGGCAAAGCGGCTTGGTTCGACGTGGTGCTGCCCTTCCAATTCGGCATGCCTGTGTTTGACCCCATGCTCATTCTGACCATGAGTTTGGTCATGGTCGTGGTAATGATCGAGTCCACAGGCATGTTCTTGGCCTTGGGCGAGATGACCGACCGAAAAGTTGACCGCGCTGCACTCACCCGTGGCTTGCGCACCGACGGCTTGGGCACGCTGATGGGTGGCATCTTCAACACCTTCCCGTACACCAGCTTCTCGCAAAACGTCGGTCTCGTTGCCGTCACTGGTGTGAAAAGCCGCTTTGTGTGCGTGGCCGGCGGCATCATCTTGATCGTCTTGGGCGTCATTCCCAAAATGGCCGCTTTGGTTGAGTCCTTGCCCACGGTCGTGTTGGGTGGCGCTGGCTTGGTGATGTTTGGCATGGTGGCCGCCACCGGCATTCGCATCTTGGGTGGGGTGGACTTTAAGAGCAACCGATTCAACAGTTTGGTGGTCGCCATCTCCATTGGCATTGGCATGATTCCGCTGATTGCCCCCAACTTCAAACAGTGGATGCCACACGACTTGCACCCCCTCATTGAGTCGGGCATTTTGTTGGCCTCCATCTCGGCTGTGTTGTTGAATCTTTTCTTCAATGGCGCTTCTGAAGACGAATCAGCGGCCATTGCAGCAGCCCGTCAAGCTGACAGCCACTGAGGCAATTAGCCGCTCGTGAATAGGCCCGCAACTGCGGGCCTTTTTGCTGCGAAGCCGCTAGGGCTAAGGCGATCCGCGTGTCAGTAAGCAGTAATACCAACGCGTCATAGAGCGTCGCGCCGTTACACTCGTTGCTTACAAAAAAAACCTCTTGGAGCAAACAACACATGGAACTACTTCAAAGCACTGACTTCTGGCTAGGCTTGTTGTTGATCACTTGGATCAACATCCTCTTGTCAGGTGACAACGCTGTGGTGATCGCTTTGGCCGCCCGAGGCTTGCCGCCCGAGCAACAAAAGAAGGCCATCATGTTTGGCTCAGGAGCTGCTGTGGTGTTGCGTATCGGTCTGACCGTGATTGCGGCCCGATTGATGGCTTTGGAGTTTTTGCAAATCATCGGCGGCTTGTTGTTGCTGTGGATTGGCGCGCAGCTTCTTGAAGCAGAAGAGGAAGACAACGAAGAAGCCAGCGAGCACAGCAACTTGTTCTCGGCCGTTCGCACCATCTTGATCGCCGACTTGGTGATGAGCTTAGACAACGTGATTGGCGTGGCTGCAGCCGCCAAAGGCGACGAAGTGTTGCTCATCATCGGCTTGGCCATCAGCATTCCTTTGGTGATCTTTGGTAGCACTTTGATGATCAAACTCATGGAACGCTTCCCCATCATCATTACCTTGGGCGCCTGCTTGATCGGCTGGGTGGGTGGTGAAACCGTGGCCAACGACGCGGTGCTCAAAGCCTTCGGCGAAGCCAACTCATGGTTCCACTTGGTGGCTGCGGCTGCAGGTGCGGTGATCGTGTTGGGCTGGGGCAAACTCAAGTCTGCACAACACCACAAATCCGTCGAAGCCGAATAAGCCCAAACGCTTTTCGCCTTTGCACAAAGCCAGCTTTTGAGCTGGCTTTTTTACGCCTCAAGGTCGCATGAGACAAGCGCACCAGACAAGTGCCTCTCACCGCATTGGTGCATTGTCAGCTTGTATACAAACCAAACTCGCGCACAATTTACGCCAAAGCCAACCAAAACAGGCGCTCAAAGTGGGCACCTTTATTGCAAGGTTGTAAGCAACATCTTTTATTCATCTCGTTTCTCAGAGGCCCCCATGATCAAACGCACGTTCATCAAAACCACCCTTGGCTTGGCACTGGCTGCTAGTTTTGGCGCAGCATTTGCACAAACGACGCCCCTCAAATTCCAACTCGATTGGCGTTTTGAAGGCCCCGCCGCCTTCTTTTTGGTGCCTGCCGCCAAAGGCTATTTCAAAGATGCCAAGCTCGATGTGACCGTCGACGCTGGCAACGGCTCGGGCGGTGCGGTGAACCGCGTGGCCTCTGGCGCTTACGACTTGGGCTTTGCCGACTTGGCCGCCTTGATGGAATTCCACGCCAACAACCCAGACGCGCCCAATAAACCTGTGGCCGTGATGATGGTCTACAACAACACTCCCGCTTCGGTGATGGCGTTGAAAAAATCTGGCATCAAAACCCCAGCTGACTTGGCTGGCAAAAAGCTCGGCGCGCCCGTGTTCGACGCAGGCCGTCGCGCCTTCCCCATCTTCGCCAAAGCCAACAGCGTGCCTGCCGTGAACTGGGTGTCCATGGACCCACCTTTGCGCGAAACCATGTTGGTGCGCGGCGATGTGGATGCCATCACAGGCTTCACCTTCACCTCCTTGCTCAACATTGAAGCGCGTGGCGTGAAAGCTGAAGACGTGATCGTCATGCAATACCCAGACTTCGGCGTGAAGCTCTATGGCAACGTCATCATCGCGTCGCCCAAGTTGATCAAAGAAAATCCTGCGGCCATCAAAGCTTTCTTGAGCGCTTTCGCCAAAGGCGCGAAGGACGTGATTGCTGACCCTGCCCTGGCCATCGAATCTGTGAAAGCCCGCGACGGCATCATCAATTCCGAACTCGAAACACGCCGCCTGAAACTGGCCATCGACACGGTGATCAACAGCCCAGATGCACGCGCCGAAGGCTTTGGCCAAGTCAAAGGCCCACGGTTGTCTTTGATGGCATCGCAAGTGTCTGATGCGTTCAACACCAAAACCCGCGTCAAAGCAGAAGACGTCTGGAACGGTTCTTTCTTGCCCACGGCCAAAGAACTCGACGTGTTGCCCAAAGGTAAGAAGTAAATAGGCGCCTTTTGATGACTGCTTCTGCTGACTACTTCGTCGACTTTCAAAACGTCTGGCTCGCCTACAACGACGCGCTGCTGGCACAAAACCACTTTGCGGTGGAAGACATCAACTTGCAGGTCAAACAAGGTGAATTCATTGCCATTGTTGGCCCTTCAGGTTGCGGCAAATCCACCTTCATGAAGCTCACCACGGGCTTGAAAAAACCCAGCCGTGGCGAGATTTTTGTGGATGGTCAGCCCGTCAACGGCCCACTCAAGATCAGTGGCATGGCGTTTCAATCGTCCTCGCTACTGCCTTGGCGCACCACGCTCGACAACGTCTTGCTGCCCTTGGAAATCGTGGAGCCTTACCGCTCCAACTTCAAAGCCAAAAAGGCCGAGTACGAAGCACGCGCCATGAAGCTGCTGCAAACCGTGGGCTTGAGCGGCTACGAGCGTAAGTTCCCGTGGGAGCTGTCGGGCGGCATGCAACAACGCGCCAGCATTTGCCGCGCGCTGATTCATGAACCCAAAATGCTCTTGCTCGATGAGCCTTTTGGCGCGCTAGACGCGTTCACTCGCGAAGAGCTGTGGTGCACGCTGCGCGACTTGCACGCGGAGCAAAAATTCAACGTCATCTTGGTTACCCACGATTTGCGCGAGTCGGTCTTCTTGGCTGACACCGTGTACGTGATGAGCAAAAGTCCAGGCCGCTTTGTAGTCAAGCGCGACATCGACTTGCCTCGCCCCCGCGACTTGGAGGTGACTTACACGCCCGAGTTCACCAACATCGTGCATGAGTTGCGTGGCCACATCGGGGCCATGCGTAAAGTTGGCGTCGACACTGGGCAATGAACACCATGAATCAAAAACAACTCGAAACTTGGGCGCCTTGGGGTTTGCTCGTCGCCACCTTGGTGATTTGGCAAGCGGCGTGCTCGCTTTTTCACGTGTCTGAATTTGTGTTTCCCTCACCGCTGCGTATTTGGGAACAAACAGTGGAATACCGCGATGTGATTGCTGGCCACGCTTGGCGTACCTTCTGGGTCACCATGGTGGGATTTGGCATTGCCATCGTGGTGGGGGTGCTGCTGGGCTTTGTCATTGGCAGCTCACGTTTGGCATATGCCGCTGTGTACCCGCTGATGACCGGCTTCAACGCCTTGCCCAAAGCCGCCTTTGTGCCCATCTTGGTGGTGTGGTTTGGCATTGGCGTGGGCCCAGCGATTCTGACCGCCTTCTTGATCAGTTTCTTCCCCATCATGGTGAACATCGCCACCGGCTTGGCCACCTTAGAGCCAGAACTCGAAGACGTGTTGCGCGTCTTGGGCGCCAAGCGCTGGGACGTGTTGATCAAAGTGGGCCTGCCTCGCTCCATGCCTTACTTCTACGGCTCGCTCAAAGTGGCCATCACCTTGGCGTTTGTGGGCACCACGGTGTCCGAGATGACAGCGGCCAACGAAGGCATTGGCTACTTGCTGATTTCTGCGGGCTCGGCCATGCAAATGGGCTTGGCATTTGCAGGCTTGGTGGTGGTCGGTGCGATGGCCATGGTCATGTACGAGCTGTTCAGTTTGGTGGAAAAACACACCACCGGATGGGCACATCGAGGCTCACAAAACCACTGAGTTTTGACAAATAAAAAAGCCGCTTTCAAAGCGGCTTTTTTTACACCTTTATGATTCGTTAAAAATACCAAGCTCACTGAATATCTAG
Organism: Comamonadaceae bacterium; assembly: GCA_947374535.1. Next base: position 34,521 of record CANCCJ010000012.1, read on the forward strand.
TGTTAATTCGATAAATTCAACGAATTTACGAATATCATCAAAGCCACTTTCGCTCGGCACTCTAGCTTGCTAGACGTGCCGGATTTCCTTTATTTAATGGCGAACCCCATGGCATCTTCCACAGATCACACACCCAAGAGCCAAGCAATCGGCCTGACCACCACTGACTATCTTTTTGTGGCATTTTTAGCTTTGGTGGTGGTTGCCGTCACTTGGCTGGGCGTCATCAACTACAAAGAAGCGCTCAAAACCGAAGTATCCAAAAGCAATGGTGAGGCTTGGGTGGCATGGTTGACCGAAACTGGCACCACACGTTTTGACGCGGCCAACCAGCACCCCGCCTGCAAAGGTGGCGTGAAACCTGCCGCTGATGCCAAACCTGGTGCGACCGGAACTTGGGGTGCTTGCTTTGCACACATCATGGAAACGACGGAGTTGAAAGACCAGATCAACCCCTTCTTCAACGAAGCACCCAAATTTGTGGCGGCCTGTGTGCCTTCTGATCGCACGGTGATGGGCGCCATCCTGTTGGAAGACTTGATGCCCACCCCTCCCGGATCAGCCACGCCTTTTGTGGCATCTCAGTTGATCGAGGCCGACGCCATTGACTACAAGATGCAGTTGCGCTTGTCCGTTTGCGACAAAGGCGGCTATGCCATCAAAGTTGCCGAATTCGAATTTTGAGGTCTGACATGGAAAACAAACGCGACAACTTTCTAAAAGACCTCAACGTCCAAGCGATTCTTGGGCAGAACGAAGAAGCCAACATCGACCGCTCCTTGCCCATGCGCAAGTGGCTCCACGCTTGGTTGCTCGATCCAAACATCCCTGGCAACTTCCAAAAAGACCTGGACAAGTGGATCAGCTATTTGATCATCGGCAACTTGTTCAGCTTGATGTTCGAACATGTGCCCGCGGTGTACGAGCCCAACCGCGCTTGGTTTGAGTTCTTTGACATCTTTTCCGTGGCTGTGTTCACCCTCGAATACGCCTTGCGGTTTTTCCTTGCGCCTGAAGACGAAGAGTTCAAAAACCGCAAGCACGCACGTTGGAGCTTCATTTCTAGCCCTTTTGCCATCATCGACTTCTTGGCTGTTGCGCCTTTCTATCTGAAAGCTTTCATTCCCATTGATTTGCGCGTGTTGCGATTCTTGCGACTCTTGCGAATCTTGAAGTTGTTCCGCGTCTTGATCCCAGCCATTGCTGAATTCAAAGAACTCAACAAAGAACGCACCTTCCGTCAAAAAATACACGCCTTGGTGTTCCCCAGTAACTACGGCGGCACCATGCAAAACATCTTCGAGGTGTTCATTGCTGTGTGGGTGTTGTTGTCCGTGTTGGCAGTGATTTTGGAATCCGTCAAGAGCATTCACTATGTCTTGCATCTGCAATTCGTCATCTTGGATGCCGTGGCGGTGGCCATCTTCACGGTGGAGTACTGCATGCGTCTTTACTCATGCGTCGAAGAGCCCGGTTACAAAGGTGCGCTCTTGGGTCGTATCAAACAAGCCAAATCGCCCTCCACCTTCATCGACTTCTTGGCCGTGCTGCCCTTCTTCTTGGAAGTGTTCTTGCACCACCTGTTCGACTTGCGTTTCTTGCGGGTCTTCCGTTTGGCGCGACTGCTCAAACTCACACGCGGCAGTGATGCCACTGCCGTATTGGTCAAAGTGGTGGTGCGTGAGTGGCCTGTGATGGGTGCGGCCACCTTCATCATGATGCTGCTGTTGGTCTTGACCGCCAGCTTGGGTTACTTGTTTGAATACGACGCTCAGCCCGACAAATTCGAAAATATTCCCACCGCCATCTATTGGGCTGTGATCACTTTGGCCTCTGTGGGCTATGGCGATATTTCGCCTGTTACCCCGATTGGCCGCGCACTCACCAGCGTCTTGGCGCTGATGGGCATCGGCATCTTCGCCATTCCTGCCGCCTTATTGGCCTCGGCCTTCAGCGACGAATTGGTGAAAGAACGCGACCAGTTGAAAGCCAACTTATTCAGCATCCTCAAAGACGGCAACATCAGCGAATCCGAGGCGGAAATTATTCGATCAGAAGCCAAACGACTGCATTTGTCCAACACTGAAATCAACGCACTGATTGACGTGGTGATCAAAGAGCACGAGCTGGAAGAACGTAACCCACTGCCGATTCACAAGATTGCTGAGAACCCAGCATTGGCTGTTGAGCATTACAAAGTATTACTGGGTCAGATTCGTCAACTGGGCGTGCAAACCGATGCCACTGAATTTGAAGCAGCGGCACAAAACGGTGAGCGTTTGTCAGCAAATGAAATGGCCTTGTGGCAGAAAATCCTAGGCAAAGCCTAATGCGCCAAGCTTTGTAGCCTGAGCGTTCAGACTGCGGTCACACCTTCCCCGTGTGGCCGCTTTCATGTTGACTCCCCCCTCTTCTTTAATTTCATTTCATAAGACCCTTTCAATGACTACAGGTTTTAAGAACACCTTGATGGAAATACTAGATGGCTCGCCCAAACATACGGCGAGTCGTTACGTGGAACTGCTCATCACCTTGGTGGTGTTGGTCAACTGTTCTGCGGTGATTCTTGATTCCGTTCCCGAGGTTCATGCGCAGTTCAAAGACTTCTTCCACGAGCTGGAGTTTTGGAGCGTGATGTTCTTCACGTTGGAATACTTCGCGCGCGTGTGGTCCTTGGGCGCCAAGTACAACCGCGATAACGGCGGTTCATGGAAAGGCCGCTTCCAATACATGTTCAGTCCGTTTGGTTTGGTGGACTTTTTTGCCACCATGCCGCATTACATGCACATGTTCTTCCCCGCGCTCGATTTGCGCATCTTGCGCGTGTTACGCTTGCTGCGAATCTTGAAGCTCTCCAAATACAACACTGCGCTGCAAGACTTGTTTCATGCCATTCATTCTGAACGCCAAGCGTTTGGCTCTGCGGTGTTCTTGTTGACCATCGCCACCATCGTGTCGGCGTCGCTGATGCACTTCGCTGAAGGCCATCAGCAGCCCCAATTCTTCGGCACGATTCCTCACTCCATCTACTGGTCCATCGTCACCATCACCTCGGGCTACGGCAACGTAGAGCCGATGACCAAAGCGGGTGAGGCCATTGCCCTCATCACTGGCTTCTTGGGCGTGTGTATGGCTGCGATCATGACCGGTATCGTGGCCTCTGCTTTCTCCAACCAAGTGGCACGTAAGAAGGCGGCGTTTGAAGCCCAACTGCGTGAAGTGTTCTCGGACGGCAATATGTCGCAAGAAGAGCAAGAAACGCTCAAGCGCTTGCAAGCCCATTACCGCCTATCGGACGAGCAAGTCGAAGCCATGATGCTTCGCGCCAAAAATAAATCATCAGCCAATGAATGAGCGCACCATGACCACAGCAGCAGCTCCTAACAACACCTCGCTTCAACGCATCAAGCGCCGCACCTTTGAAATCATGGAAGGTGAAGTGCCTGACAAATACAGCCATTTCGTCGAAGTCTTCATCGCGCTACTGGTGGTAGCCAACGTGATTGGCATCATCTTGGAGTCCGTGCCCGAGATTCATGAAGCCTTCATGCACGAGTTCCATGCGTTTGACGTGTTCAGCGTTGCAGTGTTCTCCGTCGAATTCGTTTTGCGCGTTTGGTCATACAGCGAAAAGTACATCCATAGCGGCGGGACTGCGTGGGCGGGCCGCAAAGAATATGTGTTCAGCTTCTACGGCATCATTGACTTCGTCAGTACTGTGCCTTTCTATTTGCAGCTACTCATGCCTGGCGCAGATTTGCGCGTGCTGCGCATGTTCCGTTTGATGCGAATTTTCAAACTCTCGCGCTACAACAGTGCGTTTGAAGACATGGTGGCCGCCGTCAAGGCCGAGAAAGACTCTTTCTCGTCTGCTGTTTTTCTGCTGTTCATCAGCTGCTTGCTGTTCTCGTCGCTGATCTACATCATCGAAGGCCATGAGCAGCCTGAGATCTTCCCCTCTATCCCTGCTGCGATGCACTGGTTTGTCATCACCATCGTGTCGGGTTGGGGCAACGTAGACCCTATGACTTTCTTGGGATCGCTGCTGGTCATCCTCACGCAAATTCTATCGATCGCACTGGCTGCCATCTTGACCGGTGTCGTCGCTACCGCCTACACCGCTCAAGTGGAACGTCGCCAAGCCTTGTATGAAATGGAAGTGCGCTCCGCACTGGCAGATGGCGTGGTGACCGATGAGGAACAGGCCAAACTGAAAGTGATGCAAGCCAAACTGGGCATGTCAGACGAACAAGTCGAATCCATCAAGCACCAAATGGAAGAAGAAAAACACATTTCAGCGGCTAACAAGCAAGCCTAATTTCAAAAGGAAACGCGCATGGACAACGGTGCTTACGAAAAATACAAACAAGAGAACCCAGACGTCTACACGCCACTGTCCACCTATGACTATGTCGACCAATTCGTGCATCAATTGACCACGACCGAATTGATCGTGTGCATCGTGGCCGGGCTGTTGGCCGTCTTTGCGCTCTACAAAATCTTTGCCAAACGCAACGACAAGAAATCAGAAAATCCAAGTGAAGATAAGGAAAAACAATGAGTGAAGCGCCAGAAACCGAATTACCAGAAAAAGGCAACGATCCCTTTCGCACGCGCTGTGCCATGCTGGTGTCTACTTTGGCCATGTGTCTGGCCATTGCCAGCTTGGGCGGCAACAACGCCTCCAAAGAAAGCATGAGCAACAACATCTTGGCTTCGAACGCGTACTCGTTTTACCAAGCCAAGAACTTGCGCCAAACCAACTACAAAATTGCCGCTGATGACATGCGCGTGCAATTAGCCAACGACAAGCTCACGCCTGCAGCTAAGACACTGTTAGAAAAGAAACTTGGCGACTACGAAAAAAACATCGCACGCTATGAATCCGAGCCAGAAACAGGCGACGGTAAAAAAGAGCTGCTAGAGAAAGCCAAAGAGCACGAACACGAGCGCGACATTGCACTGCGCCAAGACCCTTGGTTTGACTACGCAGAAGCCTTGCTGCAAATCGCCATTGTGCTGACCTCTGTGGCCATTTTGACTGGCGCACAAGTGCTGTTCTGGGTGCCTTGTGTCTTGGGTGTCATGGGCATCCTCTCCACCATCAACGGATTTATGTTGTTCATCTAATCGAACCCACATAAAAAATGCCGCTCACTGAGCGGCATTTTTATTGGGCGAGTGGTTTACAACTCTTTCGCACGATGCTTGATGTCGTCTTCCGACATCAACTCCAGCTCGTATGCACGGTGCTCTGAAATCCATTTGCGGCTCACCATCATTCGCAAGATAGCTTCGCGTGTGGCTGGGGCTGTGTTGTCATCCGTCAGTTGTTCACCGAACAACAAAACCATGATGGTTTTGCCCACGATGTTCAACAAAATACCAAACAGTACCAAGCCCAACAACATGGTGATGGCTGCAATGAATCGTCCACCAAAGGTGAGTGGGAACATGTCGCCGTAACCCGTTGTGGTGAGCGTCACGATGCACCACCACATGGCTGCGGGAATGGACGTGTAGAAGCGCTTGTCTTCAGGAATCGGGTTGCCACTGATGGGGTCCACAGGCATGAACTTGGCTGCCTCTGGGGGTGCATCTGCTGGCAATGGGTTGGCTTGAATTTGCGCATCCAACTTGGCTTGACCCAAACTGATCGATTCAGCGGAATACAAATCGCCCTCGACGTAATACATCAAGGTACTCGAGATCATCACAACTGAGAACAAGGCGATGAAATAGATCTTGAGGTTAGTCAGAATCGGATTCGACGACTCGAGCTTTTCTTCCAACTGTTGCAAGGCAATGCGTGCCATCTTCAAGACTCGCAACACACGCACCACGCGCAGCACACGGAACACTTTGGTGCCTTGCAAGGCTGTCAAGTTCATGATGGTCAAGTAAGTTGGCAAGATCGAGATCAAGTCCACCAAACCCCAGAAGCTAAAGAAGTACTTCACACGGTCTTTGGCAAAGTACAAATTGCCGAGGTAGTCGAGCGTGAAAAACAGCACAGCCGAATATTCAACGTAGTCAAACAATTTGTCATACACGGTGGCGTAGGGCTCTACGGTTTCACCAGCCAATGACAAGCAAGAAATAAAAATCCAGAAGTTGATGATCGCCACCCAACGCGTGAAGGCATTGCTGGTGGGGTCGGTGAAGACGCGCTGAATCAAGTTGTCTGAGTTTTCTTGGTAACGCACATTTGCATGCATGGGTATGTCTTTCCTTATTTGTGCCAAACGGAAAATTTGGAGCAGCCATGATTTTAAGAATGACCACAGTGCGCAACACCACCATGCATCTCATTCTGAATAATCAATAAGAATCGATTCATGCAATTGGCGAATTAAATTTACCAATCAGATGTAATTTTTTTAATTCAAAATAATTCAATAAAACAAATAAATAGATGTGGATATTTTCAAAGTTTTTGTGTGCTCGGTCACTGTGCCCCACAGCGTATCCAAGTGTGCAACTTAGCGAAGCCAACTCAGCAATAAGGTAGAGTGGAAGGTTAACAAATATCAACCGTCAGCTCTCGGATTTAGCAATGCAAATCACCACAGAAACAGCGACATGGCGTGGCCGAATTGAACAATTCATCACCCACCACATCGTTCAAAATTTTCTCGTTTTCCTCATCGTCGTCAACGCGGCAATCTTAGGTATTGAAACCAACCACAGCGTGATGGATGCATGGGGACATGAGCTCTTCTTGCTGGACCACACCATCTTGGCCATCTTCATCTTGGAGATCGTGCTGCTGATTGCAGCTCGCGGCTTCTCGTTCTTCAAAGACGCTTGGTGCATGTTTGACTTCATCGTGGTGGGCATCGCACTGGTGCCTGCCTCCGGATCTTTGTCTGTCTTGCGTGCGCTGCGCGTGCTGCGGGTGCTTCGTCTCATCAACAAAGTTGAGAGCATGCGCAAAGTGGTCGGTGGCTTACTCAGCTCGCTGCCAGGCTTGGGGTCGGTGTTTGGTCTGATCCTGATCATCTTTTATGTGGCCTCTGTCATTGCAACCAACCTCTTCCACAAAGACTTTCCAGATTGGTTTGGCGACTTGAGCACCAGCGCTTTCACCTTGTTCCAAGTCATGACACTCGAGAGCTGGGCTGACGGCATTGCACGCCCTGTGATGGAAATATTCCCCTATTCGTGGGTCTTCTTCATTTTCTTCATCTTGATCGCCACGTTCATCATCTTCAACTTGTTCATTGCCGTCATCGTGGACTCCATCACCGCCGACAAAGACAAAGACCATCGCGACCACCACCATCAATTGACGGTCCAAGAAGAGTTGCAGCAGCTGCGTCGCGAACTGGCTGAGTTGCGCCAAATCATGATCGAAAAGCCCATTAGATGACCTCGCATCACGCCCACACCTCGACACTTGCTCGTTTTTACAAATGGGCGCTTGACCCTGAGAACAAACACGGCATTTATCAGGTCGTGGAGCGCAGCATTGGGTTGTTGATCGTTGCCAGCGTCATTGCGGTACTGATTGAAAACACCCCCGAGATCTATCACACACACGCCTTGTGGTTCCATTGGTTTGATGTGCTGACAGTGGGCATTTTCACGGCTGAATACGTGATGCGCGTCGCCACCGCGCACTTGAATCCAGACTTTGCAGGCAAAGACTTTCCCCGCCTGCGCTATGCCTTGAGCTTTTACGCTTTGGTCGATTTAGTGGCCATCACACCGTTTTACTTTGCACGCTTTATTGAGGTCGATGTTGAAATGCTTCGCGTGTTGCGGGTGCTGAGACTGGCTCGGATGTTCAAACTCTCGCGCCAAATCATTCCCGCTTGGCATGAATTTCATGCACTCAACGAAGGCCGCAGCTTTCGTGCCAAAGTGTTCGCCATGTTGGAGCCAACCGGCCACTCGGGACGCTTGCACACCTACATCGACAACTTCATCGTGTTTTGGGTTGCCCTATCCATCACCTGCGTGATTTTTGAAACCGTCGAATCCGTGCGGTCTTTGTTTGCGACAGAGTTTGAAGTCATCGATGCGATGGCGTTCACCATCTTCACCATCGAATACCTCGCACGCGTCTACGCGGCGCCTGAAAACCCCAAATACAAGCATCTGCGCATGCCTCAATGGGCGCATGTATGCACTGGACAAGCCATCATCGACTTGCTCGCCATCTTGCCCTTTGTGCTGGAGCGCCTGTTCAGCCAGCACGTTGACTTGCGTTTCTTGCGCGTCTTCCGTCTCATGCGGATGCTCAAACTCACCCGCTACACATCAGCGCTCGAAACGCTCTACAAAGTGGTCATGCGTGAATGGCAAGTCATCTTTGCCTCGGTGTTTGTGATGATGCTCTTGGTCGTGCTCACCGCCAGCTTGGGCTATTTGTTTGAGCACGAAGCCCAACCTGACAAGTTTGAAAATATCCCGCAATCCATCTATTGGGCCGTGATCACACTGGCTTCGGTGGGCTATGGCGACATCTCGCCCATCACGCCCATGGGCCGCATGTTGACTGTGGTGCTGGCCTTGGTGGGCATTGGTATTTTTGCCATCCCTGCCGGTTTGTTAGCTTCTGCTTTCACCGATCAACTGCGCATTGACCGCGAAGCGTTCAAACAGCGTTTGATGCTGGCCTTTCAAGACGGCATGCTGGACCACGCCGAACGCGAGCTCATCGTGGCCGAGGCCGAGCGTCTGCATTTGTCACATGAAGAAGTCAAACGCCTCACCGACGAAGCACGTGCCGAGTTTGAAGCAAAAGAGGTAGCGAACCACACACAGGCCAACGGCTTGGTACTTGATGCCAAAGCACACCCCGCTTTAGCAGCAGCGCAGTTCAAACTCTTGGTTGATCAATTGAGCTTGATCACTCAAGCCACAGGCGAGGACGCCTTGCGCAAGAGTTTGGCGCAAGTTCAATTCGACCATCAAATCGAACTGGATGTGCTGACCTTGGTCGCCAAACGCACGCTCTAAAACGTACGCTTCATGCGGCTTTGCAACTAGGCGACAGGCGATTGATAAATTTCAGCTTACTGTATGGACATGACGCATTTTTACGAACCACGCTTAGGCCACGGCCTGCCCCATGATCCCTTCAACGCCATCGTTGGCCCTAGACCCATCGGCTGGGTCTCCACCCGCAGCAACGATGGCGTGTTGAACCTCGCACCCTATAGCTTTTTCACTGCCTTCAACTATGTGCCGCCCATCGTGGGCTTCTCTAGCACCGGCCCGAAAGACTCGCTGCGCAACGTGCAAGAAAACGGCATGTTTGTTTGGAACCTCGTCACCCGCCCCTTGGCCGAAGCCATGAACCAAACCTGCGCGCCTGTTGGCCCAGAGGTGAGCGAATTTGAGTTGGCGGGTCTGACACCCACACCCTCACGCGTGGTGGACGTGCCGCGTGTGGCCGAAAGCCCCGTGTCGTTTGAATGCCGCAGCACGCAAATTATTCAACTCGAAGGGCTGGACAAACAAAAGGTACCCACTTGGTTGGTGCTTGGCGAAGTGGTGGGCATTCACATTGCCAGCCACTTGCTTAAAGACGGCATCTACGACACCGCCAACGCAGGCCACATCTTGCGCGGAGGCGGCCCTGCCGATTACTTCAGCATTGGGCCGGAGCAACTGTTTCACATGTGGCGACCCAAAGCGTAATTAAGGCAACAAGTCTGCGCCCTTGAGGTAATCCATCTTGCCCACATCCACACCGTTGTGGCGCAAGATGTTGTAGGCCGTCACCACGTGGAAATACAAGTTAGGCAGCATCCACTGGTCCAAATAGGCATCACCCTTCATCTTTAACGTGCGCTCAGGGCCTGCAGGGAAAGTCACGATCTTCTCTTCGCTGCCCTTGAGGCTTTCAGCGGTGACGGTGTTCATAAATTCCAACGTTTTGGCGATGCGGGCTTGCAACTCTTCAAACGTGGTTTCGGTGTCTTCAAACTTTGGGGCGTCGATGCCAGCCAAACGCGAAAAACCATTCTTCGCCACATCACAAGCAATCTGCACCTGACGTGCCAACGCAAACATGTCGGGCGACAAACGCGCGCGCGTGAACACCAATGGGTCAATTTTTCGCGCTTGCGCCGAGGCAGCGCCTTTGTCCAAGATACCGCTCAATGCAGTCAAAGTACGGGTGACGTTTGAAATAGATGGCGCAATCATGTGTGGCACTCTTTGAAGTTGAAAATTAGAATTAGACACGAAAGACGTGGCTTGCTCCTTGCTTTGTTAGACAGGTAAGCAAGTCACCTATTGAAATGAAATCGAAATACAAAACTTCTGGGAACGTTCGCATCGTTGTCGTTGCGCCGGACTTGGACGTTCAAGACATCGGCGACGAACACGCCTTGTCACAGGCTGAAAGATCACGGGCGCTGCGCATCGGTTTGCTCGAAAGTGGTTTCAACCTCATTGCCACACTGCCTGCGGATGTGTTTTTGTCAGACCGCATCAACCAGCTGCAACCCGACCTCATCATCGTTGACGCCGAATCTGAAGCGCGTGATGCCTTAGAGCATGTGGTGTTCGCTACCCGCGACGCACGCCGCCCCATCGTGTTGTTCACCGATGACAGCGACACCACCCATGTGCGCGATGCCATGGCCGTGGGCGTGTCCGCCTACATCGTGGATGGCTTGTCCAGCACGCGCATTCGCCCCATCCTCGATGTGGCCATGGCGCGCTTTGAATACGAAGAACGCTTGCGTGACGAACGCGACGATGCACGCCACGCCTTGCAAGAGCGCACTGTGATTGACCGCGCCAAAGCACTCTTGATGGAGAAACAAGGCCTGAGTGAGAAAGAAGCCTTTACCAAGCTGCGCAAAATTGCCATGGACAAAGGCTTGAAGCTGGGCGAAGTCGCACAACGCACGCTCGACATGGCGGACCTCTTGTCCTAGTTTGGTGCGCCTTCTTGGTGCGAATTGATAGAAACGCTCCGCAATGGGGCGTTTATTCATTCGGGAGAACCCTAAATCCCTGGCACAGCAATTGCAATCATTCACAGCAAGAGCCAATGACGGCTCAAGGACAAAGGCGTCCCCACCCATGCATCACAGCTGCATGCGGTGAGGACGCCTTTGTCGTTTCTGCCCCAGTTTTTTTATAGGAGTGATGTCATGACCGATCTTTTGGAGACCCCCATGAGCCGCCGCAACATTTTGCAAGCCGCCACTGCAGGCGCACTCACCATCGCGCCCGCCTTGCGTGCTGCGGTGTATGCCCAAGGTTCAGACAAGCCTGAAAAAGAAGAAGTGCGCATTGGCTTCATTCCCCTCACCGACTGCGCGAGCGTGGTGATGGCCTCTGTGTTGGGCATCGACAAAAAGTATGGCGTGAAGATCATCCCGTCCAAAGAATCCAGCTGGGCAGGCGTACGCGACAAATTGGTCAACGGCGAACTCGACTTTGCCCACGCCTTGTACGGCCTGATCTACGGCGTGCACATGGGCACAGCCGGTCCTAAGAAAGACATGGCCGTGTTGATGAACTTGAACCAGAACGGCCAAGCCATCACGCTGTCTAAAAAACTCGCCGACAAAGGTGCGGTCGATGCTGCCAGCCTCGCCAAACTGATGGCCACCGAAAAACGCGAATACACCTTCGCACAAACCTTCCCCACCGGCACGCACGCCATGTGGCTGTATTACTGGTTGGCCAGCGTGGGTGTGAACCCGCTCAAAGACGCCAAGGTCATCACCGTGCCGCCGCCTCAAATGGTGGCCAACATGCGCGTGGGCAACATGGACGGCTACTGCGTGGGCGAGCCTTGGGGCCACCGCGCCATTGCCGACGGCATTGGTATCACCGCCGCCACCACGCAAGATATTTGGCGTGACCACCCCGAAAAAGTACTGGGCACCACGAGCGACTTCGTCAAGAAATACCCGAACACCGCACGCGCTGTGACCGCCGCCATTTTGGAAGCAGGCAAGTGGATCGACGCTGGCTTGCAAAACAAAATGAAGATGGCCGAAACCATTGCCGACAAAGCCTACGTCAACACCAGCGTGGACGTCATCAACCAACGCATCTTGGGCCGCTACCAAAACGGCTTGGGCAAAACGTGGGACGACCCCAACCACATGAAGTTCTTCAACGATGGCACGGCCAACTTCCCTTACCTGTCTGACGGCATGTGGTTCCTCACCCAGCACAAGCGTTGGGGCTTGCTCAAAGAGCACCCTGATTATTTGAAGGTCGCCAAAGAGATCAACCAGATCGACATCTTCAAACAAGCGGCCGCTGCCAGCAATACACCTGTACCCAAGGATGTGATGCGCACCAGCAAACTCATGGACGGCGTGGTGTGGGACGGCAAAGACCCGAAGAAATACGCCGACAGCTTCAAAGTTCACGCTTAAAGGAAACCGCATGTCCACGCTTTTGAAAAATCTGTTGTCACGCGTGGTGCCGCCCTTCATGGGCTTGGCACTGCTGGTGGGCATTTGGTCGCTGGTGTCTGTCACCAGCACCAACAACTTTCCCAACCCCACCGACACTTTCTGGCAAGCCGTGGATGTGTTCAGCAACCCGTTCTACAGCAACGGCCCCAACGACCAAGGCGTGGGTTGGAACGTGTGGAGCTCTCTCAAGCGTGTGGCCTTGGGCTTTGGCTTGGCGGCACTGGTGGGCA